>CAZDGY010000273.1:0-7824 GCA_964504685.1 uncultured Kofleriaceae bacterium
GTGCTCGCCACCGAGCGCGCCTCGCGATCTAGTCCGAGTCGGCGCTCGGTCGCGCGGCCGCGCAGGTCGAACGTCGCGTAAGCCGCGGCTGCGATCGCGACCACGACGGCGGTCGCAACCGTGATTCGCGTCGCGACTTTCATTCGGGTAGATGATAGCGCGTGCCGCGGGCGGCGCCGAGATTCGCGCTATCGTCATCGCGCGTGCGCCTGTGGTTCCTCTTGGTCCTGGCTGCGTCGTGCGGGACTCTGCGCGATACGCTCGACTCCAAGCCGACGCAACTCGCCGCGATCCATGCGCCGCACGAGGTCGTGCTGGTCAACGGGCCGCACGGGCTCGCGCGCGTCGCGATCGACACTGGCCAGATCGACGTGATCGACGAGTCGCCGGATGCGATCCTCGCGGCCGGCGGGATTACGTTTCATCGCACCCGCAACGACACGTTCGAGGTCCGGCGCGGCGGCGTCGCCACTCTCGTGCCCGGCGTCGTGTCGAGCCACGTGCCGATCGTGTCTCCGGATCGCAAGCGGTTCGCGGTCACCGAGCACCCCGGCCCCGCGACCGCACTCGCGACCCAACCAAAGCCCGCGATCGTCGTGGTCGAGCTCGCGACGCTCGCGGTTCACCGCTTTCCCGTCGATAGCTTGGTCACGATCAAGGACTGGGACGGCGATGGCGCGATCGGGTTCTGGTCCGAGCAAGACAACGCGCGCATGCGGCTCGATCTCGCGACCGCCGCGGTCACACCGGTGATCGAGCCCGAAGAACCGCTGCAAGCGAGCGCGCCGATCACCTGCCGCGACAAGGGCCGGCAGCTCGATGTCACCCACGATGGCCATCATCAGCGGATCGTGCTGACCTCGGTCGCGCAGACGAGCGATCCCGAGCACGTGGCGGCGATCGCACCGCGGGTGTTGGTGAGTGCATCGTGGGGCGTCTCGAACGTCCACGGCGACCTCTATCCACATGTGCTCGCGAGTCTGATGTTCTCGAGCTCGTGCGATCAATTCTTGTTCTCGTTCGCGGACGAGATCTACGTCGGGGATATCGCGACCGGCGCGTCTGCGTGGCTGATCGCGGGCTCATCGGTCGAACCCGATCGCGATGAACCGGGGGCGCGACCGGCCGGCGTCCGCGAGTTTGTCGTCGTCGGCGTGACCACCGGCGGCTCGACCGGCTCGGCCTCGCTCGCCGCACGTCCGACCGGCTCACTGCGCTCGCGCTTGACTCGGACCGGCGCGGCTTCCACCGCCGGACCACCTGCAACCACGGTCGGCAGCTTCGCGACCCGCTTGACCTTGTCCTTCTCGTCTTTCGCCGCCGCAGCGGCCGCAGGCGCCCCGGCTTTGGTCTCGCGCTCGAGCTCGCGCTCTTCGCGTCGCTTGTCGCGCATCCGACGCAGACCGCCGGTCATGATCTCGGCGATTAGCTGGTCGTACTCCATGCCGCACGCCTTCGCGATCAGCACGAGGTCGGAGTAGCCGGGCGTCAGGCCGGGCAGGGGGTTGACCTCGAGCACGTAGATCTTGCCCTCGGCGTCCATTCGCAGGTCGACGCGCGCGACATCGCGGCAATCGAGCGCCCAGAACGTGGCGCGCGCGATCTTCTCCATCGCCTTCTGCTCGGCCTCGGTGAGCTTCGCCGGGCACTCGTAGTAGACGTGGTCTTCCCACTCTTGCTTGACCGCGTAGTCGTAGACCGGGCGCGGGTTGCCGTTCTTGAACCGGATCTCCATCGGCGGTAGCACGCGCGGCCGCTTATCGCCGAGTAGGCCCACGGTGAACTCGCGACCGGCGATGTACTCCTCGACGAGCGCGGGCTGGCGATAACGCTCGACGATCGTCTTGACCGCCGCGCGCAGCTCTTCTTCGTTGTCGCACACGCTGGTCGAGCCGATGCCCTTGCTCGAGCCCTCGGCGTTCGGCTTGACGATCAGCGGGAACCGCATCTCGGGCGACAGCCGCTCGCGCGAGCTCTCCATCACCTGGAACGCAGGCGTCAGGATGTCGTGCTGGAGCAGCACCTTCTTGCCGAGCGCCTTGTCGAGCGCGATAGCCAGCGTCGCGGAGTCGCTACCGGTGTATGGGATGCCGAGCAGCTCGCACAGCGCCGGCACTTGCGCCTCGCGGTTGCGGCCTTCGACGCCTTCCGCGATGTTGAAGATCAGATCGACGTCGGCTTCGGCGAGCACCCTCGGCAAGTCCGGGGTGGCTTCGAGATGGACGACGATATGACCCTGGCGCGCGAGCGCGTTCGCGATCGCGATGATCGTCTCGGGCGGATCCCACTCGGCTTCGTCGTCGGTCGCCTTCGTGCGCTTGACGTTGTAGGTGAAGCCGACGCGGATCGGCTGCGCCTTGCGCTGCTTAGTGACGCCGAGCTGGCTCGCGGTCGCGAGGCCGGAGCGCAGTGCCGCCGCGTTCAAGATCGCCGCGATCGTCGCGCCGTAAGTCATCCCGAGCTGCGCGGTCGCCGCGAACAGCGACGAGCCGGCTGCGAGCGACGGCAGCGCGTTGACTTCGAGCAAGTAGATCCGGCCCTCCGTCGTGACCCGATAGTCCAGCCGCGCGACATCGCGCAAGCCGAGCGCGCGCACGACCTCGGTCGAGATCTGGCGCAACCTCGCCGCGACATCGCGCGGTAGGTTCGCCGGGCAGCGGTACTGGACCTTGCCGGGCTCGAGGTTCTTGAGCCGATAGTCGTAGATGTTGAACGGCTTATCGCTCGCTTCGTAGATCAGCTCGACCGGCGTGAGCAGGCCGTCATCATGGCCGATGCCGTCGATGAAGCCGACCGCGACGTCGCTGCCGTCGATGTACTCCTCGATCAACACGCCGTCGGGATATGCGCGCAGCGCGGTCTTCAGCGTGGCCGCGAGCTCTTTCGGCTCCTTGATCACCGACGAGCCGAGCGCGCCGTTGTAAATCCCTTTGCTCGAGCCCTCGTAGTTCGGCTTGACGATCACCGGAAACGCGAGCCCGGCGCCGCGCTCGAGGATCTGATCGTAGTTGCGTACGGTGACGAGCACCCCGCGTGCGGTGTCGACCCCGGCCTTGTTGACGATCAACTTGGTCAGCCATTTGTCGAGTGTGATCGCGTCGGTGTACGCGTCGGATCCGGTGTACGGAATGCCGAGCTCCTCGAACAGCGCGGGATAGAACGCCTCCCGCATCCGTCCGCGATCGCCTTCGGCGGTGTTGAAGATCAAGTCGGGATCGATCGCCTCGAGCCGATCGAGCAGGTTCGACGCCGGGCCGGAGGCCTCGACCCGCTCCACCTCGTGGCCGGCGGCTTCGATCGCTGCCGCGATCGCGTTGACGGTGTCGGCGCTGTCGTACTCCGCTTCTTTTTCGGAGTCACGGACGTCGGTGAGGCGGAGGTTATGTGTGAACGCGACCTTCATTCGTCTTGAACGCTAACAAGACGGTGTGACAGGGGTATCCGTCAAGCGAAACCAGCGGCGCGCGCTACGTCGAAGTCGCCACACAAATCGCCCCGACGTGCGTCATAACTAGGTATGCGGTTCGCGTTGGTCGTCTCGGTCGTCGCTGCCTGTGCAGCCGCGCCGACTCATCCGACGTTGACCACCGGCGCGCCGGCGAGCGATCTCTCCACCGCGAAACCGGCGACGCCCGCGCCGGCGGGAGAGCGCACCGCGATCGAGGCAAGAGATCCCCGGGTCCGTCCGACCATCGACCTCGACATCATCCGGATTCGCGCGACGCCGAAAGGCCCGAACGGCGAGGTCGAGCTCGAGCACGTCGCGACCGCCGATCTGTTCAAGCAGGCCACCGAAGATGCGAAGGCGGGGCGGGGCGACGCCGCGATCGCGCGCTATCGCGAGATCACCGACGACTTCCCGGAGTCGCAGTACGCGCCGACCTCGCTGTTCAACATCGCCGCGATCCTCGATGGCCGCGGCGACCCGGTCGCGACGGTCGGCGTGCTGCGCCAGCTCGTCAAGCGCTACCCCGAGTCGCGCGAGTCGATCGATGGCCACCTCTATATCGCCGCGATCGAGGCGGATCACGCCGGCTGGGCGGACGCGGTTACCACGCTCGACGAGGTGCTCGCGCGGACGAACCTGACCTACGCCGACCGGATCGAAGCCGGCGCGCGCAAGGGCTACGCGTTGATCGAGCTCAAGCGCTACGACGACGCCGACCTTGCGCTGCAAGCCGCGATCGCCGAGTGGCACAACGCGACCCACATCGATGACCCGTATTACATCGCGATGGCCTACTACTATCGAGGCGAGCTCGCGCACCGCAGGTTCCTCGAAGCGCCGGTCCGGTTGCCCGATGACGTGATGATCGCGGATCTCGATCACAAGCGGGTGCTCGCGGCCGAGGCCTACGACCGCTGGCGCGACAGCCTCGACTTCAAGCAGGCGTACTGGGCGACCGCTGCCGGCTATCAGATGTCACAGATCTTCGTCGAGCTCTGGCAGGCGACGGTCAAGGCGCCGTATCCGGCCCGGATCGAGGCGGCGACCCGGCGCCGGTACGTCGCCGAGGTTCACGATCGCGTCCGCGAGCATCTGCAGAAGGCGCTCGAGGGCCATCGCATGAACATCGAGCTCGCGAAGGCCTATGGCGTCGACACGCAATGGAGCCAAGGCAGCGAGCAACAGGCCAAGCAGATCGACGAGATGCTCCAGCGCGATGCGGTCGGCGCTTACGTCATGCCTGCCGACTGAGCCCTGACGCGATTGTCCGAGGTCGGTCATCGCGCGCCGAGTCACGACGCGTAAGTCCGCACAACGCCTTAGCTGCGCGAGTGGTCCGCGCTTTGCTGTTGGCAAGGCCCATGCGCACCTCCGTCGCTCTCGCGTTGATCCTTGCCGGCGGCTGCCAGACCTATACGCAGAATCGCGCCGCGCTGGTGCCGCACTCGACGCCGATGGCGATCGATGGCCAGCCGATGGGGACAGTCGCGCAGCTCGGTCTCGGTGCGAGCAACGTCGCCGACCCGATCGCGCCGAGCGCGGGCGACCCGAGGGCGGGTGACGTGGTGCCGGGCACGCAGCTGCGAGGCGAGATCGCGCTCCGCATGGGATCGACCGGCATGATCTGGGGCGCGTACGAGCAAGGCTTGGCGGCGAGCGGGCACGCGGTCAGCGCGAGCTTGCCCGAGCTCCACAACGGCGGCGACGTGATCGGTGCCGGCGGCGGCGTTGCATGGTCGATCCCGACGTCGAATCCGCACTGGCGAGTCGGCGTGTCGACCGAGCTGCTGTTCTGGTCGGTGCCGTGGGTGCAGTACACGACCTGCGTGTCCACGAACTGCGACACGCCGGGCTACACCTACTCGGATCGCGGCAGCGATCTCGTTCCGACGCTCGCGTTCGGTATCACGCCGAGCTACCGCAACGGTCCGCTCACCGTGTTCGGCGGCGTCACCGCGCGCAATCAACCGACGATCACCGGCCTCATCTACACCCAGGATCCAGACAGCGATGCCGATGTCCAAGCCGGGCCGTTCAACGTCACGTTGCACGCCGGTCTCGAGTACATGTTCGCCGACGCGGTCAACGTCAGCCTCGTCGTCCATCAGACGGTGACGACCGATCCGATCCAGTCCGGCCCGGGCATTGGCCTCATGGTCCGCATCCCGTTCGGCGGCGCGCGCCCCACTGATCCGCCGGTCGCGCCAGCGCCGGTTTATTCGCCGCCTCCGGTGCAGCAGCCGATGTTCGCGCCGCCGCTCATCGTCCCGCCACAGCCGCCGTTCCCACCGCCGGCGCCCGAGCCTGCGCCGGAGCCCGCGCCTCCGTCAGTCTGACGCTGGCAAGTCGACCGCGGCCCCGCCGTCGCCGTTCGGATCGGCGAACTGACCGTGCGCGAAGCTGTCGCCGGTGTCGTAACCGACCTCGATCTGCTCGTAGCTCGGCAGGTTTCCGATCGAGAACACGCCTTCGGCGCACGGCACCGGCGCATAGACCAGCTCGTGCGGATCGCCGTAGCGGTCGTATCCGGTCACGAAGCCGATCCGCAGCGATCCGGTCGGACACGTCGTCGAGCTCGCGGCGGCGCCGGCGATCGTCCACGTGATCCGCGCGCTGACCAGCTCGTTCGGCGCATGACATTCGCCGTCGGCCGCGCACACGTTGCCGCCGATGCAGTCGCTCGGGTTGTCGCAGTGCGGGATGCAGCCCGGAGTCGCGAGCCCGATGGACAGCGCTAGCGCGGTCGGCTTCATGAGCCGTCTTACGGCGGCGCCGCACTGGGCTCGGCCGCCTTCACGGTTTCTTCGATGAAGGTTGTCGATCGGGCAGGGGCCCGACCGCTCGCGACCGCGAATCATGCGGCATGAAGCACGCCGTCGCCGTCGCGTTTGCCATCGCCGCGTCGTTCGGACCACGCGTCGCTCGCGCCGACGACGATCCGGATCGGCGCCCGACGTGGGAAGGCGCGTTCGGCATCGCGATGGGAACGATGCAGGTCGGCAAGTGGAACCCGATCGATATCGGCTTCGAAGCGCGCGGCGGCATTCGCTGGGATCGATTCGCGCTGCTCGGCGAGCTCGATTACACCGCGTTATGGCCGGCGAGCTGGCGCCACGGCACGATCGACGTCGATGCGAACAACGAGATCAGCGGCAGCATGCTGCGCGGTGCGCTCGTCGCGCGCTACTCGTTCGCGAAGTACGTCGGCGCTTGGCACAAAGACCAACGGCTGACCAACGCGTTCTACGTCGAGGGCGAGCTCGGCGAGCAGTACGTCGCCGCCGATCAGATCTCGTCGTTCGGCCGCCACGATCTCGCGCTCGGCATCGGCTACTTGATGGATGCGCGGCTGGGTCGGCGAAGCGGACGGATGGTCGGGTTCTATGCGTTCCACGTGATCTGGGCGCCATCGGCGAATACGCCGGATGCGACGAAGGACGGCCCCGGCTTTCCCGGCGCGGGCGCTCGCGACATCGGCATCACGTTCGACTTCGGCCTCGCCTTCGGCGGCTAGGGAGCGCCGACCACCACGGCGTGGTCATTCCCTTCGATCGGCGCCTGCGGTAGCTCGCAGTCCGCCTCCCATGGATGCGCCCACTGCGCATGGCAGTAGTAGATGACGTGCGCGCCGCAGCCGTCGGCGCTGACGAACGCCGGTGCGACACGCGGCCGGTCGTCGCGGCGCTCGCGCTCCCTTGCGGTCGGATGATGCTGCTTCCACACCGCGAGGCGCTCGGGATCAGCGGCGACATCCTCGGGCGGGCGCCACGGCGTCTCGAGCTTGCGCACGAGCTCGCGGTACTCCGGCGTGTCCGGTGGTGGGGGTTGTGGCGGCACCACGAAGTGCAGATCCGGGCGTACCGCGAGCACCAGCCGGTGGTCCGGGCACGAGTGGTCGCGCACGAAGTGGTCGTGCGCCTCTTCCCGATCACGCCGCATCGATTCATCCGGGCTGATCGGACTCAGCATCTCGCAGCCCGCCACCGTTGCAGCGACCAGCGCCAGCCCGATGTTGCCCATGTCCTGTTCTATGCCCGCCTCGCATCACAGGAGATGAAGATCGGCTTAGCTCGGGCTCGGGCTCGACGTAGGCGGTTCGGCCGGACGCGCGCTATATAATGAGGCGATCGCTGCGTCCCGCTTGACGAGCATCGAGGTGGGCGTTTATACGTCTTCGCCTCGCGGACGCCGCGTTTGCTGGCGTAGCTCAACTGGTAGAGCACCTGACTTGTAATCAGGAGGTCGCGGGTTCGAGTCCCACCGCCAGCTCCGAGAAAACTTAGCTTCGACAGACAATTGGAGGGATGCCCGAGCGGCCAAAGGGAGCAGACTGTAAATCTGCCGGCTTATGCCTTCGAAGGTTCGAATCCTTCCCC
>CAZDGY010000274.1:0-7810 GCA_964504685.1 uncultured Kofleriaceae bacterium
CGTGAGCTGAGCGCCGGTCTCGGCCATCGCCTTCGCGATGCCGAAGTCGAGCACCTTGATCAGCGGACCTCCGTCGAGCCGGCGGGTCACGAACAGGTTCGCCGGCTTGAGATCGCGATGCACGATGCCGGCCGCATGCGCTTCGGCGAGGGCGACGAGCGCTTGCAACACGTACTCGACTGCGGTCGTCATCGGCAACGGCTTCGTTGCCACCACGCGGGCAAGGTCAGAGCCTTCGAGCAGCTCCATCACGATGTAAGGCGCGCCCGTGTCGAATCGGCCCACGTCGGTGACGCGGCAGATGTGCTCGGTCTTGAGGTTTACGACCGAGCGCGCCTCGCGCAGAAACCGCTCGACCACGACGTGGTTTTGCAGCATCTCGTCGCGCAGGTACTTGATCGCGACGCGGTGGCCGAGCTCTAGGTGACTCGCTGCGACGACGATGCCCATGCCGCCCGCACCGAGCACCGCATAGACCCGAAACTTGCCGCCGATAATGTCGCCGACACCGACCACGTCAGTTCGACTTTGCCGGATTCTTGCGTAGCCAGTACTCGTTCGTGACGTCGCTCGGATGCTTGCGCGCGTCGTCGGGAATGCCGCCCTTGCCGTACGGGCCGTCGACCTGGAGGACGGTGAGGTCGTGCGTGACGAGCCAACCTCGGATCAAGTAGTGCTCCTCGGTACCTTCGCCGCGCTTGAACTGGATCGAGATCTCGCCGTCGTCGGTGATGCTGAACAGCGCGGTGTGCTTCTCGAGCACCGGCTTGCTGCCGGTTGCGTTCGCGCCACGGAACTCGGTGTCGACCACGCCCTTGGCGTTGATCGACCATTTCTGGTTCGCGAGCATCGCGTCGAACCCGGTGAACGTGCCGGCTTTGATCTCGGCGAGGTGAGCCGTCGCATCGACGCCGCGTTTCCAATCACCGACGACGTCGTCGAGCGACAACGGATGCGCGGGCGCAGGCAGGTTGTCGATCGCGGGGGCTTCGCTGCCTGGCGCCGAGCCCGATCCAGCGGCCGGCTCTGGGACGGTCGCGCCGGCGTCGACCCGCTTGACCACCACGCTCTTCAGCAACGTCGTGATCTGCGGGGCGCAGACCGTGAACTCGGCCGCGTTCGGCGCCAGCACGAGAATCGAGACGACGCGTGTCCCTGCATCGATCGTCGTTAGCTGGCCGAACACCGGATGGCCGCTGACCGTGCTGGTCGCGCTGCCGACCGCGGCGTGCGCTTTACCGACGTCGGCGTGACTCGGCTTCGGAGCGTCGACCGGGTCGATCGTGTGGATGACGAGGTTGGACCATTCGGCCGCGAAGCTCGCGTCGAGGTCCGCGCTCGCCGGCGTCGATTCGTAGATGCCGATCATGCAGTAGGTCTTCGCAGCCATCTTCGAGATCAGGACGTGATCCTTCTGGCTCTCGTCGATCGCGAAGCCGTCCGGCGGCGTGTACGTCACGATATCGAACGTGTGTGGTGGCTTTGCCGCCGATGCGAGCGCCGCGACGCACACGACGACGCCGACCGCGAACGGCAGCAGCCGGCGGTGAAGCGTGACGTCGCGTCGGCGAGGCAACATGAACAGACCCTCTCTCTCGATCTCAGCCGCCAGGCCCGAGCGTCGGCGGGCGCCGAAACGTTAACATGCCGCGGCCGAGGTAGGATGTCGGGTGGGCACGGCTCGGCTCGAAGCATTCTCCGACGGCGTCATGGCCGTGATCATCACGATCATGGTGCTGGAAATCAAAGTTCCGCACGGTACCGACCTCGATGCGATCACACCGGTCGTACCAGTGTTCCTCGGCTACGTGCTGAGCTTCGTCTACGTCGGCATCTATTGGAACAACCACCACCACCTGCTCCGCGCCGCCAAGGAAGTCGACGGCAAGATCATGTGGGCGAACCTCGCGCTGCTGTTCTTCATGTCGCTGATCCCGGTGACGACACTGTGGCTCGGCGAGAACCCACGCGCGTCGCTGCCGACCGCGTTCTACGGTGCGGTGCTGCTGCTCGCCGCGAGCGCGTATTACGTGCTGCAGAGCGCGATCATCGCCCACGACGGTAGCGATGCCGAGCTCGCGCGTGCGGTCGGTCGCGATCTCAAAGGCAAGCTGTCGCCGGTCGCGTATGCGCTCGGCATCGGTTTTTCCTGGATCGAGCACTGGGTATCGATCGCGCTCTACGTCGGCGTGGCCGCAGCATGGCTGATCCCCGACCGGCGGATCGAGAAAGTCGTCACCGAGCCCGCGTCCACCGAGCGCCCGGCCGAGTGATCGCTAGAACCAGCTGACGCCGACGCCGAGTGCCGCGTCGTAGACGCGCGCGTCACCTTGGTAGAAGCCCGAACCGGTGCGCGCTTCGATGTCGAGCGCGAAGCCGGGCGAGCGGATCACTTCGACGCCGATCGCCGCGTCGAACGCTGGCACGGTGTCCGACATGTCCGACGCCATGAGCTGGCCGTTCTTGTAGCTGACCTCCGAGCGCGCGACGCCGAGACCGCCCTGCAGCCACAATCGTGGGGCGATCCAGCCGCGCAGGTTCGCGGTGACGAGGACCTGGCTCTCGGTGAGCGTGTCTTCGGTGTGGGCCATACCCCAGACCTCACCGAGGATCGCGAGCGACGGTGCCACCATCCCGCCGGCGTGGAGCGAGATGCCGCCGGCATCGTGCGAACCGTTGCCGCAGTCGTCGCCGTTCTTCGTCTGGCAGCCCATGTCGCCGCCGTCGATGCTCGCGCCGAGGACCAGGCCGCTGCGATAGGAAGGATCGGCGTGCTCGATCACGACGCTGTCCGCGGAGGCGATCGCGGGCGCGAGGACCGCGAACGCGCTCACGAGTAGGCGAGTCTTGATCAACATGCTCGCAGTGAAGAGCACGTGGCATGCCGCCCCAAGTAGGTGTACTAGCTCTGGACCGCATGTGCGGGCCTGACAACGTGCGCGGGCGCCCGCGCACGGCGCTGTAGCGCGGTACGATGATCAGACATGGCCTGTCTGTGCTGTGGCGCTGCGGCGGAGGCGGGGAGCTTGTGCCGCCCTTGCGCGTTCGATGTTGCGCCGTGCGAAGGTCTGATTCCCGATCACGTGCGATCGAATGTCGAGCCCACCGACGCAACGGCGTGGGTCGTCGATGGCTTTGGGGCCGCCCATGCGATCGCACCGAAGACGACGATCGGCCGGAGCCAAGACGGCGAGCTCGTCGTGCTCGCGAGCTCGGTGTCGCGCGAGCACGCCGAGCTCAAGCAGAGCGACGCCGGCTGGACCCTGCGCGACCTCGGCAGTCGCAACGGCACGTTCCTCGATGGGGCGCGGGCGCAAGGCAGAGCCGTGTTGTCGAACCGGTCGGCGATCAAGATCGGCGAGGTCGCGTTGTGGTTTCTCGCCGAGGTGATCTACGAGCCCGTCGCGGCCCCGTCGATGGCAACCGGCAGCGCGGCGGCGGCGCTCGTCCGCTACAACCTGGCGGCGCAACCGCTCGAGCTGTGTGTCGTCGGCAGCAACGATCTCGTCGCCGGTGGCTCGCTACTGTCGCGTGCGGCGGGCGCGGGCCAGTGGTCGGAGCGCGGGCTCGCGCCTCTCGAGTTCCAGCTGTTGCGCGCATTGTGCGCTCGCGCCGCCGACGAGGCGGCATCGCCCTCGGCAGTGCGAGGCTGCGTGCCGACCAAGCAGCTCGCGCGCGATCTACCGTTCCAATCGAAATATGCAAACGAGGAGAACGTGCGCCAGGTCGTCCGCCGATTGCGCACCGTACTCGACGAGCTCGGCATCGCCGCGGTGCTCGCAGTCGCTCCAGGCCGCGGCTACTACGTCGCGTGCCCGGTGAGCGTCGCCGGCTCTGACCGCCGCTAGTGCCCGCTTAGTGCCCATCCCGCGAAGGGTGCCGCAATCAAACGCGATCGAGAATCGGCAGCCTTCGCACGAGGAGCCGGATCGATTTCGGCAGCCTTCGTGGGACAGCCGGCCGGGCGGCGCGAGCGACCGTTGGGTCACGTCGTCGAATCGAGGTAACCCAGGTCGACGGTGATCGTCTTCGTTGGCAGCACGCTCTCGATCGCCGCATGGCTCTCGCTGCGCTCGAGCTCGCGCCACCAGTCGCGGGCGCGCGCGTCGCTCCACGAGGCGTCTTGCGGAACCGCACGTAAGGCCGTCGCGAGCGCGGTCGCCGACTCGAAGCGCTCGGCCGGTTGTTTCGCGAGGCAGCGCAAGATGATCGCGTCGAGCTCGGCAGGTACGCTCGCTGCAAGGCGCGACGGCGGCGCGGGCGCTTGGGTGACGTGCTTCGTGCACAGCTCGACCGCGGTCGCGCCCTCGAATACGAGTCGGCCGGTCAGCAAGAAGTAACCGACGCAACCGAGCGCGTAGAGATCGGCCGCGGGTCCCACCCGGTCGGGATCGGTGAACGCCTCGGGCGCGACGTACGATGGCGTTCCGAGCACGACTTGGCTCTGCGACGTCGCCGGGTCCGCGCTGATCTCTTTGACCAAGCCGAAGTCGACGACCTTCGCGACGTCGGGCATGCCACCGCGTTCGCACAGGATGATGTTCGCCGGCTTGATGTCGCGATGGATGATCTGGCGATCGTGCGCTTCTTGGAGCGCGCCGCACACCTGCGCAAGGATCCGCGCGACGCGCCCGAATGGTTGCGGGCCGTGGCGGTGGACGAGCTTCTGCAGGTCGACGCCGCCGCCTAGATACTCCATCGCGTAGTAGAAGACCCCGTCCGGGCTGCGTCCGTAATCGAACACCGCGACCGTATTCGGATGGGTCAACTGGCTCATGTGTTGGACCTCGCGTTCGAACCGCGCGAGGTTGTCGCTGCCGATCCGATCGGGCAGGAGAAGCTTCACCGCGGTCGGCCGGCGCAACATGATGTGGTGCGCGCGATAGACCGCGCCCATCCCGCCTTCGCCGATCTTGCGATCGAGGGTGTACTGGCCGAGCTGCTGCGCCGCACTGACCTCTCGGCGCAAGCCGTAGATGATGTGCGAGCCCGCGGTCGACAGCGCGATCGCGACGATGCTCAGCATCAGGTACCCGGTGAAGTACGCCGGACCCGGCATCTCCTGGGTCGTCGTGATCGCGAGCAAGAGCGCTGCCCCGGTCATCGGCAAGAACGTCAGCGAGCTCGCGACCGCGGTGCGCCGGGCGCTGCTCGGCACGATTAGCGCACGTGCGAACACGGTGAATGCGCTGTAGACGAGCGCCATATAGCCGGCCGGGCGCAGGTCGGATTGCAACGCTGCACTCGCACCGAACGCAGCGCCGACGCCGAGCGAATACGTCGCATCGATCCGGTAGAGGGCTTCGACCGAGAGCTCGCGGCGGGCGAGCAGCCTGCGCCACACGAAGGCCATCGCGGCGAGCCCGACGAACGAGCCGGCGTACACGATGTTGCGATGCACCGGCGCGTGCTCGGAGTAGACGACGTATTGCGCCCACACGTACGCGACGAGTGCGACCAAGCTCCAGAACATCAGCTGGAACAGCAGCGCGAGCCGGGCCTGGAGATACGCGCGTGCTTCAGTCACTGCGGTGAGATCTCCCGGCGGACGAAATCGACGGTCATCGTCACCGACATCGTCGACTCGGTTTCGGTGTCGGCGGTGGTGACCGGTCGGAACGAGCGCCACCACGTGGCGGCGTCGGCTTCGGTCCAGTCGGCGGTCGGCGCGAGTGCGAGCAGCGTCTCGGCGAGAGCTGCAGCGCTCGCGAACCGGTCGTCAGGCGACTTGGCAAGGCACTTCATCACGACCGCCTCGAGGTCCGCCGCGATGTCACCGCCGAGCACTTGCGATAGCGGCTTCGGCGGCTGCGTGACGTGCTGGATGCAGACGTCGACCGATGTCTTGCCTTCGAACACCCGCCGTCCGGTCAGCAAGAAGTAGCCGACGCAGCCGAGCGCGTAGAGATCGGCAGCGGGCCCGACGGTCTCCGGCTCGTTGATCGCTTCGGGTGCGAGATAAGCCGGGGTGCCGAAGATCATCTGCGTCGACGCACCGGTGTCCGCGGTCATCTCTTTGACCAGCCCGAAGTCGACGACCTTCGCGACATCGGGCATGCCGCCGCGCTCGCACAACATGATGTTCGCGGGCTTGATGTCGCGATGGATGATGCCGTTGTCGTGCGCTTCCTGCAGCGCGCCGCACACCTGGACGAGGATCGGCACGACGCGGCCCGCGGGTTGTAGGCCGTGCGCCCGCACGAGTTGCTCGAGATCGATGCCGCCGCCGAGATACTCCATCGCATAGTAGAAGACGCCGTCGGGGCTGCGCCCGTAGTCGAACACCGCCACGGTATTCGGATGCGTGAGCTGGCTCATGTGCTGCACTTCACGCTCGAACCGCGCGAGGTTCTCGGCGCCGAGGCGATCCGGAAGCAACAGCTTGATCGCGGTGGGGCGGCGCAACATCACGTGGTGCGCGAGATAGACCGCGCCGAGGCCGCCTTCGCCGATCTTGCGCTCGAGCGTGTACTGACCGAGCTGGCGCGCCGCGCTGACCTGCCGGCGCAGGCCGTAGATGATGCGCGAGCCCGATGCCGCGAGTAACACGGTGACCGCGACCGCGACCGAGTAGCCGGCGAAGTACGCGGGACCGGCGAGCTCCTGCTCGGTCTCGAATGCGAGCGCGAGCGCCGCGACCGTCATCGGCAGGAACGCGAGCGCGCTGACGACGGCAGTGCGTCGCCCGGTGCTCGGCACGATCAACGCGCGCGTCAGCAACGTGAAGCACAGATACGTCAGGCAGGTGTACGCAGATGGTCGACGGTCGTACGCGATACCCGCGGCGAGTGCGAACACGACGCCCGAGCCGATCGTGAAGGTCAGGTCGATCGCATGCAGCGCGCTCAGCGCGAGAGGCTTGCGCGCGAGCAAGCCGCGCCACAGCAACGCGGCGAGCATGAGTGCCGCAGTCGCGATCGAGACAACCCAGCCGTCGTGGCGCGGCTCGATCTCGGGATACCGGCGATACAACAGCTGCAGGAACAGCAGCAGCGCGATGAACGCCCAGAACATGTAGCGCAGCAACACGCCGAGCCGCGACTGCAGATACGCGCGCGCTTCGGCCTCGCTCGTCGCTCCGCCCAGTAGCGCTCGCACCGTGCGGCGAGAACTGCCAGCTGTTACCACGGCGTTCACGATCGCTCGAGTCTGCCAGACCTTTTCGTCGGATCACGCGGATCTCACGCGGCGACGATGGAGGCTTCACGCGACAAACCGCAACAACCGACTATGCAGTTGCGCGTTTGGTTGCGGCGGCTCGTCGGGCTCGCGCTCGCGTTCACCGCCGGCACAGCGACCGCAGACGATCCGACGACACCGCCGGCAAAGCGCGACCCCGACGCGAGCTTCGCGCAGATGTTCGGCGGACCGTTCCCATCGTCGCGGCTGTTCACGATGCCGACCGCCGATGTGATCGGCGCATACATGCTGAGCCTATCCGGCGACGGCAGCCTGCTGCAGGATCCCGGGCGGCTGACCTCGGCGGCGGTGGTCGCGATCGGCTTTGGTGATCTCGCGCAGCTCGAGTATCGCGAGACCGGCGCGATCAGCGTGACCGGCGTCGACGCGCCGCTACCTGCGCTCGGCGTTCAGCTCAAGCTGCCGTTACCGCGCTGGCGCTATCTGCCGGCGATCGGAATCGCGGTGCGAGTCGGGGTCGAGCGCGACGAAACGTTCGGGACGACAAAGGTCGGTGAGAAGGTCACGGACTTCTATCTCGTCGCGCGCGAGCGGATCACGTCGTGGCTCGTTTTGCACGGCGGGGCTCGGGTCTCGCCTGCGATGCTCGCGATCACTGGCGACTCGGCAC
>CAZDGY010000275.1:0-2462 GCA_964504685.1 uncultured Kofleriaceae bacterium
GACCGACCACGTCATGTCCTCGGGCTTGAAGTTGTAGCGAACCGGGATGTCGTACTTCTTGAAGATCGGGACGTAGCCGTTAAGGTCCTCGCCCTTGAACGCATCGGTGACGACGGTCTTGTTCTGGACGCAGACGAGCTCGTCGAAGCCCCGCGCGCGCAGCGCCTTCGCGGTGCCCTCGAGCTGCCACGGCGTCGTGTTCGCGCCGGGGAACGGGAAGTGCCACGAGATGTTGTCTTTGAGGATGGTCGGGGCCCCCGGGGCGAGCGCCTGCTCCACCCCGGCCAGGCCGCACAGGCGATCGACATCGTCGAGGACGCGGTCGGGATGAACGCGCAGGACCGCAACCTTGGAACGGGACATCGCGGGGGACCTTAGCAAAAACTTGCCCGCGTAGATCGCAGGTACGAGGCTGGCCTTGTGTCCGAGACCCTCTACAGCAGCACCTATACGCCGGATCCCAAGAGCGCGCGCGACGTGCTCGCGTTCGTGCTGACGCCCGCGGGGGCCTTCGCCCACGCGGACGATCCCGAGGAGCTCGCCGCAGTCGAAGAGCTGCTCGGCGAAGCGAAGCTCGAAGCGGTGAAGCGCTGGTACGCGCTGCGCGGCGAAGACGTTCGGAGCTAGACCGTCTTCGCCGGCGTGGTCGGCGCGTACGCGAACGACATCCGTTCGGTATACATCTCGACCTTGACCATCTTGTGCTCGTCCGTGCCGGCGTCGGATTTGTCCGGCGTGACCGAGATGATGTCGGCGTTGAAGAACTCGAGCGTGAACAAGTCCTTCTTGCCGTTGTCGTAGGTCTGCAGCATGCCGTGCAGTCGCCCGGGCATGTCCCCGTCGTTGATCATCCGCTTCGTGACGTGATCGAAGAACGGCTGCGCGTCGGCCTCCGGGACGTGGAACACGATCGTCGGCCAGTCGATCTGGCTCGGAGTCTTCGTCGGCGCCTTCTGACCACCCATGTGGTATTCGAGGACGTTCTGCTTGACGGTGAACGATTCGATCTTCGTGATCCGATGACACGCGGCTTCGAAGCCGTCGACGTGGAACCGGAAGTTGCGCGCGGTCCACAGCTTCTGCCGGTTGAACCCCGCCGGTTGCGGCAGCGCGTGGCCGTCGCCCTTCTTGAACACGACGCCTTCGACCGATAGCCCGATCGTCATGTAGACCGCGTTGCCGTCGTGACCTTCGAGCTTCGGGAACGTCAGCTCTTTGATCATCGCGGCGGTGAACTCGCGGCGCGCGCGCTCTTTGTAATAGAAATCCGCGGCGACGATCGCGCCGCTCTTGCGGACCGCGTTACCGGTGAAGAAGTTCGCGATCCACGCATAGAACGGCTCGGACATCGCCATGCCGACTTGCAGCTTGATGTCTTCGAACTTCGGCTTGCCGAGCTGACTCCAGCGCTCGTAGTTCGTTCCGTTCTGGTGCGTCATGATCTCGGCTTTGACCCCGCCGCCTTCGATCGACCGGAACAGGCCAACGTTGTCCTTGCCATCGAGCTCGAGCGCGAAGTGCGCTGCGGCATAGGACCGGTTCTCGGTGGCGGTTGGCGGTTGTGGCATGCGGGTTAGGCCTCGCGAAGATTGTACACGGGGGCGTTTCTCGCCTCGCGAGCTAGGCGTGACCTCCCCATGCTACGGTGATCAGGCGGTTGGTCTTCCTAGAGCGATGGCGCAAATCCAGCTATGCATGATCCCGGCACTGATAACGGATCTGCTGGAAATCTAGAGGGAATTCGCGTTGGCCTGCCTCGATGGGGGATAGTCAAAGGCATCGCCACCGGCGCGGTCATCGAGGTCCCAGCGATCGCGGGAGCGGTCTGGCTGCTCGCCCGTGTCGGCGTCGGCAATCGCGCCGAGCCGTACATCGCCGATCTGAGGCTGACCGCGGTGTTCGCCGGGATCGCCGCGCTCGTCACCGCGGCCGGGCTCGGCCGGCTCGCGGCGGTCGCGTCGCTCGAGGGCGGCCGCCGGCGGGCGATGGTGGTCACCGCGCGCGCTCATGCGGCGGCATCGGCAGCGCTCGTGCTGATCGCCGCGATCCCCCATGGCGAGCTCCCCGATCATGCACTCGGCTACGTGCCGTTCTTGCTCGGCGGCGCGGTTTGCGGCGCGGTGTGCGGCGCGGTGATCGGGGCGGTGTGCGGCGGTGCTGCGCCGGTTGGAATCTCCGACGTCGTCGCGCTTGCGCGCCGGCCGAGTGAAGCGCTGCGCCAGTTTCTCGATCCGGAAGACCTCGTGAAGCTCGGCACGGCGCTGCGCGATCGCACGAGCAACCTGTTGAGCGGGATGTTCGAGCCCGGCCCCAAGCCGCCGAGCGATGGTGACGACCAGCCGAAGCCACCCGACAAGTCGGGCGAACGCCCGACGCGTAGCGCCGCCGACGGCGGAGCGAAGGTAAACGACAAGTCGGGCGAACGCCCGACGCGTAGCGCCGCCGACGGCGGAGCGAAGGTA
>CAZDGY010000275.1:2562-7810 GCA_964504685.1 uncultured Kofleriaceae bacterium
AACGACAAGGCGAAGCCGCCGTGAGCAGAGGGCGGTCCGAGGTACGCACGCTCGCGATCGCGTTGCTCGCATCGCTGCTGCTGTGGAATCTGCCGTTCGGCGGAGTCGTGCTCTATCCGTTCAAGCTACTGGCGACGTGGCTGCACGAGCTCTCGCATGGCCTCGCGATGATCCTGACCGGCGCGGGGCTCGACCACGTCGAAATCTATCGCGACACGAGTGGGCTCGCCTATCCGAGCGCGGGCACTGGCGCGTTTGGCAGCGCGGTGATCGCTGCGGCCGGATACATGGGCACACCGTTGTGGGGTGCGTTGCTGCTCGTGATCACGCCGACGCCGCGCGCCGCGCGAACTGCGCTGCTCGTGCTGGCCGGGTTGTTGCTGCTGACCGTCATCACCGTGATCGCGCCGACTCCGCAGGGCGACGTGCTCGGTCGCTGGGGACTCGTCGCGATCGCGGCGGCGTTCGCGGTCGCAGCGACGGTGTTGCCGGCGCGCGGGCGGCTCTACGTCGCGCACTTTGTCGCGGCGCAGGCCTGCGTCAACGCGCTGCTCGATATCCGCGTGCTGCTCCGACCATCGCAAGTCGTCGGCGGCAACGTGACGAACGCATCGGACGCACAGAACATGGCGGCGTCGACGTTCGGCACGACCGCGACATGGGCGGTGTGGACGTGGGCGCTCGTCTGGCTGCTGTGGTCCCTAGCGGTCTTGTTCGTCGCGCTGCGGCTCGTGCGCGCTCGCGCGACGACAACCGACGATGGCGACGACGGTCAGGGCGAGGTCTCGATCGAGGCGAGCAGTCCGGAGAAATAGGCCGGCGCGGCGCGAACGATCGACTCGGGCGCGTACAGCGTGGCGAGCGCGATGCCGGTGCCGAGCGGCCGGGCCGCGATGACCATGCGATAGCGCTGACGATTGCCGAACGCGTCGGGGAGTTGCGCGATCAACTCGCTGCCTTGCCACGGTGCCGGCAGCTCGACGAGGCGCTCGTCGGTCGACTCGGTGGTCTCGAACTTGCGCTCGCGCGCTTCGCCCGGTGCCCCCTTGGTCAGGGCCGCGAGTGGCCCGTGGATGTCGACCGCGCCCGGATCCCAACCTAACCGCATCAGCACCCAGACATCGGGCGCGTAGATCTCGGCGCCGGCCACGGTCCACCCGATCGGCGCGACGACGCTGAGATCACCGACGGAGCGACGCGCAGTGGGGAGCGACGCGTAGCTGTCGGCGACCGAGGTCTTGACGACGAGCACACCGGTGGCGGCGACCGCCGCGGCAAACGCCAACGCGATCAGCGGAGCGACATAGCGCGACACGATCGCCCAACGCGCATGCGGGGTCAGCGCCGCGCCGGCGAGCGCACCAACCACCAGGCCCGCGCCGTGCGCCCAGTTATCGACCATCGGGTACAGCATGCCGAAGCCGACGAGCGCGACCAGCACGATGCCGATCCGGGCCCACATCCCGCGGCGCATCGCGGTGCGATAGAGCCGGCGATGGAGCGTGAGCTCGACGAACACCGCGCCGAGCAGGCCGAAGATCGCCCCCGACGTGCCGGCGGTGACGTCGACCGCGTCGCCGTAGTAGCTCGCGATCGAACCGGCGATACCGGCGAGGGCGAAGATCGCGATCGTACGCACCGCGCCGAACATCTCCTCGGCAAATCGGCCGATGAACCACAGCGCGATCGCGTTGAGCACGAGATGAACTGTGCCGACGTGGATAAAGATCGCGGCGACGATCCGCCACGGTTCGGCGGGAACGAAGCCACGCACGATCGCGCCACCGCGGGTCAGCGCGCCGAGATCGCTGCTATCGCCGACGAACAACGAGATGCAGGTCGCGGCGGCGAGCATCGTCGCGAGCAACGCCTGCGTCGCCCACGGCCCTTGCACGCGCGGCGGGCGGACGACCTTCGGCGCAGGTGCGGCCTCGACCCGCGCGACGATCTCGGTCGCGGCGGTGCCGAGCTCGGCGCGGCGAGCGGTCGGCAGCTCCGCGATCGCCTTTTCGATCATCACGCGCGGTCGACCGCGCGAACGCGAGCGGGCTTTGTCGTAGGCGTCGCGCGCGGCGGGCTCGTCGCCCTTGCGCTCGTGGGCGACCGCGAGCCAGTACGTACGCGCCGCCGGCGTCATGTGCCGCGAGCGCTTTGGCGCGACGAGCGCCTCGACCGCATCGACCCGGCCCGCAAGCGCGAGGAACATCAGCCGGCCGCGATGGAGCCAGACCGCGGCGTCTTGCCGGCCTTCGCACACGTCTTCGAGCCGGGCGAGCATCGTCGCCGCGCGATCGAGGTCGCCTTTGCGGCCGTACGCGCCGAGCAATTCGATCCACACCGGCGGTGCGATGCCGAGCGCTCGGCGCAGCGCGTTGCCATTCTCGTCGGGCGGCGTCGCGCCGAACAGATTCGCTTCCGCGTGTGCGATCGCTTCGTCCCAGCGATAGGCCGCGAGGTATAGCATCGCGATCCGCTCGTCGATCGCGAGCTTCGCTTCGGCCGGCGCGCGCTGCTTCGCCATCGTCAACGCGTCGACCGTGCGTTCGATCTTGCCGTCGCGGATCTCGCGCATCGCGCCGAGCATCGCCTTCTCGTCGCCGGCGCCCGAGCCGGGTGCGAGCACGTCGGCGACATCGAGCAAGCGCGCGGCGAAACCGAAATGCTCGGCCGCGGCGAGCCGGCGCGCGAGCGTGCGCAGCACCGGCCCGACGACGAATAAGCAGGCGCCGGCACCGACGCCGATCGCGCCGGCGATGCCGAGGAAGTCGCTCTCGGTGTGACGCCCGATCCAGCCGAGCGTCGACAGCGCCGCCGCCGCGACGAGCATGAGCCCGAACGTCGGCGTGCCCTGCGGTTGCCTGCGGATGAAGAACCACCCCCAGTAGCCGCCCGCGATCGCGACCGACATCAGCGCGAGCTCGTAGAGCAGCGACCCCTCGGAAGTCATCGGCCCAACCTAGATCAACCCGTCTGCTCGACGAACTGGCCGATGCGACGGAACTTCTGATACCGCCGCTCGACGAGCTCGGCCGGCGGCAGCTGCGACAGCTCTTTGAGATGGCCCTTGATCGATTGCCGCAACTTCGCTGCGGTCAGCGCGGCGTTGCGATGCGCGCCACCCGGCGCCTCCGGAATGATCTCGTCGCAGATGCCGAGCTCGAGCAGGTCGGGCGCGGTGAGCTTGAGCTGCGATGCCGCCTCGGCGATCTTAGCCGGATCGCGCCACAGGATCGACGCGCAGCCTTCGGGCGAGATCACCGAGTAGATCGAGTACTCGAGCATCAGGATCTTGTCGGTCACGCCGAGCGCGAGCGCGCCGCCCGAGCCGCCCTCGCCGATCACGACCGAGATCAGCGGGCACTCGAGGCTCGCCATCACCTGCAGCGCCTTCGCGATCGCCTCGGCCTGGCCGCGCTCTTCCGCGCCGAGCCCGGGATACGCGCCCGGCGTATCGATGAAGCACAGGATCGGCCGGCGGAACCGCGACGCCATGCGCATCAACCGCGTCGCTTTGCGGTAGCCCTCGGGACGCGCCATCCCGAAGTTGCGGTGCATGTTGTCTTTCGTGTTGCGGCCCTTCTGGTGGCCAAGCACGAGCACTTCCCATTCGTCGAACTGCGCGAGCCCGCCGATGATCGCCGGATCGTCGCGGAAGCTGCGATCGCCATGCAGCTCGATGAAGTCGTCCATCAGCAGGCCGACGTAATCCATCATGTACGGCCGGCCGGGGTGACGCGCGAGCTGGACCTTCTGCTGCGCCGACAGGTCGGCGAACACTTCCTTTTGCAGCTTGCGCGCCTTCTGCTCGAGCTTGCGAATCTCGGACGAGAAGTCGACCGACTCGGTCGAGAGGTGTTGCAGCTCGTTGATCTTGCGCTCGAGCTCGATGATCGGCCGCTCGAACTCGAGGATCATGCGGTCGTTGAGCGGAGGCGGTTCGGTCGTCGTCGACATCGAGTTCTAGAGCCCTGCTAGGTACCGCCCAAGCGCGTCGTGGTCAACGGCCGCAGGGTCCGGGTACCAAGCGATTGCGGGATCTGGACGGTACCAAGATAGCTGACGGCGCGCGTAATGCCGCGAATTCCTTTTGACCAGCTCGATCGCGCGGGTGCGGTCGAGGTCGCCCGCCGCCACCGCGTGGAGCTCGGCATAGCCGATCGCCTGTTGGCTGCGCAGGGGCGGCGTGAACCCGCGGGCGCGCAACGTCGCAACCTCGGCCTCGAGCCCGGCGGCGAGCATGGCGTCGACCCGGGCGTCGATCGCGGCGTACAGCGCTTCGCGCGGCGGCGCTAGGCCCACGACTTGCGCCGGATAGCGAGGCGGCTGGTTGCGATGGTCGTGACGGGCTTGGTGCGCGCTCATCGGCTCGCCGGTCAGCCGGAACACCTCGATCGCGCGGATCATCCGCTTGGCGTCGTGCGGATCGATCTTCGCCGCGGCCACGGGGTCGATGCGCAACAGCTCGGCGGCGAGCTCGGCGTTCGGCAGCTTCGAGAGCTCGGCGCGCACCTCGGGCGACGCCGGCGGCCCTTCGAACAAGCCGAGCAACAGCGCCCGGACGTACAAGCCGGTCCCGCCGCAGATGATCGCCGGCACGCTGCGCGCCGCGAGTTGTGCGATCGCCGCGTCGGCGAGCTCGATGAACCGCGCCGCGGTCATGTCCTCGTTCGGCTGCGCGACATCGAGCAGGTGGTGCGGGACGCGCGCTCGCTCATCCGCGGTGGCCTTGCCGGTGCCGATGTCCATCCCGACGTAAACTTGTTGGCTGTCGGCGGACACGACCTCGCCGCCGATCTTCTCGGCGAGCCCGAGCGCGAGGCGAGTCTTGCCCGCTCCGGTCGGCCCGACGATCACGACGAGACGTGGCGGCACGGTCCCAGTGTAGTGCAGCTGGCGATTAGATCGATGCTCGCCGCGGTGCGTCCAACCGAGATGCGCTTTGGCGTCGCTGCGATGTGTGTCCTCGCGCTCGGCACGACCGTGTCCGCGTCGCCGGCATGGGACTTCGCCGGTTTGCTCGCTCGTGCCCAGTCGGTCGCAGTGGTCACGGTCGAAGCGCACGACGGCGCGATCGTGACGTTCGCGCCTACGACGGTCGTGCGCGGCTCGTTCTCGCCGCACAAGAAGCTGCGGTTTCGAACCGACGCGGCGTTCGATGCGGGCGTGACCCACTATGTCGCGATCTCGCAAGGCGACCCGGCGCGCGGCCCGCCGACGAGCGATGCGCGCATCGGCCAAGGCATCGAGG
>CAZDGY010000276.1:0-7718 GCA_964504685.1 uncultured Kofleriaceae bacterium
CTCGTCATCACGGCGCGCGCGATTGCATTCGCCGATCCGGCCGAGCCGGTAGAGACCGAAACCGCCGGCACTCCGCTGCCGCATGGCATCGCGCTCGTCGGACCTACGGCGACCTGGCGCTACCAGATCATCAGCGTCGGCCCGCACGACGCCGAGCCATCGCCACCCGCGAAGTGGCCGACCGACATCGACGGAAACGCGCACGCCAAGGGCGCGATGTATCCGAAGCCGTCCGGCGACAAGCGGATCGCGGCGCTGTACGCGGTCACCACGTTTGCGGTCGGCGCCGATGCGGCGAACGTGCGGATGCTCGAGATCCGGCTGCGCTATCGCGATGGCTGCGCGATCTGGCTCGACGGCAGCGAAGTCGGCCGCCGCGCGCTTGCCATGGGTAAGGTCAGCGCGCTCGCCGAGCACGCCCACGGCAGCGAATGGGAGACGTTCTATACCCCGATCGCGCCGGGCCAACTCGCGGTCGGCGACCACGTGCTCGCGATCGAGGTCCACCCGGCCGGCGGTCATCACGTCTCGCCCGAGCTTTCGGTCGATGTCGTCGGTCGAAGCGAGCTCGGCATCGTGCGCGGTCCGGTACTCGCGAAGCTCGGCACTACCACTGCCACGATCGCGGTCGAGACCGATCCGGGCTTGGGCGCTCAGCTCGAGTGGGGCGATGTCGGCGATCACGTCCATCGGCTCGACAGCCCGCCGGGCGCGCGCCATTCGTTCGACCTCACCGGTTTGCCACCGAAAGCGCAAGTCACCTACCGTGTGATCGCGGGCACGACGCGGACGCCGCGGTTCACGTTCCACACCGCACCTGTTGCCGGCGACGTGATCCGGATCGGTGTTTACGGCGACACGCGCGGCGGTCACGAGATCCATCACAAGCTGGTCGAGCAGATGCTCGGCGAGGCACTCGATCTCGTCGCGGTGACCGGCGACATGGTCGTGCGCGGCACCGACGAAGGCGATTGGCAGCGGTTCTTCACGATCGCGGGCGATCTGCTCGCCGTCGTGCCGTTCTACCCGGCGATCGGCAACCACGATCTCGGCTGGACCGGCAGCGTGTTCGCGTTGCCTCCGGGGCCTGCTGGCCGTCCCACCGACGCGAACTGGTACAGCCTCGATCTCGCCGACATCCACCTCGTGTTCCTCGACTCGAACGCCTACGAGCGCACCGAGCAGGAGCAATGGCTCGACGCCGATCTCGCAGCCGCGCGCGGGCGCAACGTTCGCGCGATCCTCGCGTTCACCCACGCCGGGCCGTATGCGCGCGGGATTCACCGCGGCAACGCCGTCGCCCGCGAACGTTACGTGCCGATCCTCGCGCGCTACCACGTCGACCTGTTGCTCGCCGGTCACGATCACCTCTACCAACGCGGGTTCGCCGGCGGCATTCACTACATCGTCAGGGGCGGCGGTGGCGCGTCGCTCTACCAAATCAGCTGCGGTGTCAGCGGTAAGCCAGCGTGCACGCCCGACGGAATGCAGGCGGTGAAGTCCGAGCATCACTACGTCGTGCTCGAGATCACGGGTGATGCTCTCGAAGCATGTCCGCGGCTCGGCGACGGTCGGTTGCTCGAGCCGTGCACGCGGATCGCGCTGTGGCACCCGTAACCCCGGCGTGTTACCCACGTTGGATGCGCGGGGCTGCTCTGCTCGTGGTCGCGATGCTGGCGGCGTGCGGCTCGCCACCGCGGCCGGTGAGCAACCACGCGCCTCCGCCGAAGACGTACAGTCGCACCGCCGCTGACGTGCTCGGGTTCTTGCCGGGCGACGCGGACATCGTGATGGCGCTCGACGCCGCGCGGCTACGGCACAGCGCGCTGTGGTCGACGATCGAGCCAGGGATCAGTCGCATGGCGAAGCTCCCATGCATGAAAGAGATCATCGACTCGATCGATAGTGTCGCGGGCGCGATCCACGGCGCACCCAACGATCAGACGACGATCACCGTGCTGCGCGGCCCCGAGCGTTCGCGCGTGGTCGCGTGCTTCACCGCGTACCACACCGCCGGCACGACGCACGTCGTGGGCGACCTCGCGATCTCGACGAGTGCGGGGAGCTCGAGCGTGCTCGGGTTCGCGGACGACCACACCGCGGTGATCGTGTCCGGCGCGAAAGCGACCCCGGCAAGTTTTCACGCCGTGCTCGAGAGCGGCTCAGCCTTGCGCGGCTCTACGTCGTTCGGTGCGATCTTCCCGCATGTCGACCCCGCGGCCACGATGTGGATCGCGATCGACGGCAACGGCGAAACGATGAAGAAGACCGCCGGTGGCTTGCTCGGTTCGACGCCGCGCTACATCGTCGCGAACGCATGGGTCGGCGACAAGCTGACGCTGCGGGTCGTGCTCGCGCTGGTGTCGGCAACCGATGCGACGAACCTCGTGGCCACGATGAAGCCGCAGCTCGGCGCGGCCAAGTCGATGCTCGAGCAGATCGACATCGATGCGCACGATGCGGACGTCGAGCTCGACGTGGTCGCCACGCCGCAGCAGCTGTTGACGATCGCCGGCATGCTCGGCGGCATGTTCGGGCCGTGACCCTGCCAACGCGGGCTACTTCACGACGAACGTCGACGAGGTCGAGCCGACGTTGCCCGCGGAATCGGCGACGCGGACCGCGAGCGTGTGCGTGCCGCGCGTCAGGCCGGTCGGGATATCGATGCGCAGATCTTCATTCTGATCATCGAACAGCCCATCGGCGGTCGTACCGAGCTGCCACGGCCCGTCGTCGACCGAGTACGCCATTTCGGCGATCGTCGAGATCGCATCGGATGCGCGCGCGGTCGCCTTCGGGTAGCTGATCTTGAGGCCGTCGATCGTCGGTCGCGTGTTGTCGATCGCGAACATCGTCGAGCTCGCGGTCGAGGTCAGCGTCCGGTCTGGCGAGTTCGCGCCGGCGTCCGACGACGTCACGCGCACGCGATACCAGCCGTCGGGATAGGTCTCGGTGTTCCACTCCCACTGCGTCGCGGTCAGCGGCGTCTTGCCGGTCGCGATCGGCCGCCAGTTCGCTTCGCCATCGCGGCGCGCTTCGAGCGTGTAGCTCGTGTCGTCGCCGTCCGGGTTGTCGATCTTCCACTTCACGCGCAACACCGGGCTGCGCGGCTTGGCGGCCGAATCCTTCAGCGTCGGCAGCGACTCTTTCGTCGCGAGCTCGACGCCGACGTCTTGGACCAGCGTCGCGCTGTTTTGCGGCGCGTAGTACGCCGAGACCCGGCGGACGCGCGCGGCATCGTCTTCGAGCGCGACGCGGAACTGCAAGTACCGGCCCGGGGGGCTCGCGATCTTGCCGCCCTCGTTGCCGCCGCCGAGCTTGCCGATCTGCTGAGGCACGACCCATTCGCTCCAGCCGACGCCAGGCTTCGCGGTGTTGCCACTGCGAGTCTCGAGCTTGACCTTGCCGGCGGTCGACCAGGTCAGCTTGCCGAAGTGCGAGACCGCTTTGCCGTCGAGCACGTCGCTGACGTAGCGCGCAGTCGACGCGCGACCGACCGTGCGATAGAGCGCGGCGGCGTCGTCGGTCGTGAACGACAGTAGGTTCTTCTCGAACCACAGTTGCGAGACCGAGCGCTCGTCGACGTCGAACGCGGTCGCGACGGCGTCGTCGCTGTCGACCATGTAGATCCGGCCTTTGTCGGCCGCTCCGGCGTAGACCGTGCCGTCGGGCGACACCGCGACCGACGTGAAGTACGTTGCGGTCAACGCGTGGAGCTGATCGAGCCGGCCGTCGTTGCCGACGCGGAACAGCGCGCCTTTGCCTTTCTTCGCGCCCTTGCGACCGAGGTCGGCGACCGGCGGTGGATCTTTATCCGCGCCGGGCTTCGTGCCCGCGTCGGGCACCTTCGCGGCTTGGCCTTTTGCCGCGGTCGGCTTCTCCGCGGTCTCGAGCTGGGTCGGCGTCTTGCCGGTCGCCGGTGGCGTCTCGGCGAGATCGTTCGCCGCGACGACGACGCCATCGCGATACGGCGCGATCGCGGACACTTCATTGCCGGCGAAGTCGGCCATCGCACGGCTCTTGCCGTCCTTCGGATCGTAGCGGAACACCAGAGCGCGCTCCGACGTGCCCATCCACACCGCACCGTCGGCGGTGATCGCGAGCGCGGTGATTCGTTTGTCGTCGGTCTCCGCGATCTCTTTGGCACTGCCGCCCTTGATCGCGAACAGCTTCCCCTTGGGGCCGGTGCCGGCGTAGACGGTGTCGCCGTGCGCCGCGAGCGACCAGATCGTCTCGGTGTCTTTGAGCTGCGGGCCCGCGCTCGCCTTGCCCGCGCCGACGTCGATCTTCCACAGCTTGTTGCCCGGCATCGCGCCGGCCCATACCGCGCCATCGCTGGTCTGCGCGAGCGAAACGACCGCGATCGCGCCGTCGAGCGACACCAGCTTCTTCGCGCTTCCATCGACCACTCGATAAACCGCACCGCCGACATCGCTGCCGAGCAGCAGCGAGCCGTCGGCGAGTCGCAGCGCGGACCAGATCGCGTCGCCCTCGAGACCCGTGCGCTTGGTCTCCCAGCCGGGCCGCAGCTCGCCGGTCGAGGTGATGAACGCGCTCGTCGCATCGCCGGCGTCGAACTGCTGATACGTCTCGACCGACCAGGTCGCGGTCACGACGGCGTTGGCGGGTAGGGCGACGAGTGCGACGAGCGCCGCTGCGAGCGAGGACGACAAGAGTTTCACGGTAGCTCCTTACTTGGCTCGAACTCGCACCAACATCGTCGACGAACCGTTGATCACGCGCTTGCTCGGCGACACCGTGCGCGCGAGCGGGCGGTACGGCTGCGCGCGCTGCGTGCGACTCTGCGGATGCAGCTTGTCGAGCGCGCTCGCGGGCAAGTCGTGGACGACCTTGCCGTCGAGGGCGATGCCTTCGTCAGCGGGATAGATCGTCGCGGACCACACATTGCCCGGCAACAGCTTGCGGAACGCGCCGATCAGCGACGGCAGATCGACCGGTGGTGCGGCGTCGAGCTTTGCGGCATCGCCGGCGGAGATCTCGAGCTGGACGATGCCACCGGCGACGCTGTCGGGCACGTCGACCGGCAGCTCCTCGTCGATGTCCTTGCCGTCGAAGCCCTGCATGCGGACGTGGACGGTGTTGCGCTGGCCCGGGATGAGCTCGCCGGTCGGCACCGTGACCTCTTTGAGCTCGCCGTAGTTCGCCTCGAACTTGAGATCGATCTTGAGATCGATGTGCTCGACGTCGACTTGGCCGAACGGGTTGAGCATGAGCGGGACGAGCACCCGCAGGCCGCGCACCGCGCCCATCACCGAAGCGGCGCCGTCGTTCGCATAGAGGTAATCGACGAACGTCAGCGGATCGCCGCCCTTGATCCGCACGGTCGATTCGACCCGCGCGGTGACGTCATCGCGATCGGGTAGGTAGTAGTTGATCGCGTTCATCACCGCTGCGCCGGCGATCGCCGGCGTGAGGAACTTGTTGTCGAGCAGCTCGACGTGGAACGAGCCGTTCTCGCTGTGCTTGCCGCTCGCGCTCGCGATCACGATGTCGACCGGGATCGTGTGCGTGCGCAGGCTCGTGTCGGCCATGATCGCGGCTTGGCGATCCTGGACGAGCGTGCCGACCTCGACGCCGGCGGACGCGAGCAAGAACGCGCTCTGCGACGACGGAATCACGGTGTGCGTGATCGCGGTCGCGATCGGCGCGTAGGTCTCGCCGGTCTGGAACATCGGATGCCCGAACGCGAGCACCTTGTCGCCGTCGATGTACGACACCGTACCGTACGCCGCGGCCGACATGTCGCCGCGGATGAGCTCGACTGTGAGGGTGCCGCCCATGACGAGCTTCGGCGGCGCCGCTTCGGTCGTGCTGCCGCCGGCACCGCCCGCGCGCATCGGCGTGACGTCGGAGTCGCCGAACACCTTCGCGAGCTGCGCGAACGCGGGCGCCGAGAACCCGGCGATCGCGAGCGGCACCGACGCGGTCATCGTCTCGCCATCGACCGGCCCGGGCTTGGGCACCGCCGCGGGCAGCGGCGCCGACAGCAACCAGTTACGGCGCGCCGGCCCGAGCGCATCGAGCGCGGCTTGCGGATCCATCGTGTTGGTCAGGTGCTGCCAATCGGCCATCGTCGAAGCCGCCGGCATGATCACGCGCGGGCCGCCGCCCTTCTGCGCTTGCACGACGCCGCGGCGGAACGAGTCGAGGCCGTCGCGCTTCATGTATTCGAGCGGGGTGCAGCCGCCGAGCGCGACCTTGTTGAACCGGAAGCCGTAGCTGAACGCGCACGCCAGCTTGTCTTCTATATAGAGCGGGCTGCCCGACATCCCCTGCCAGAACCCGCTGACCTGGACTTTCGGATCGTCCGACTTGACCAAGATGATGTCCTGCTTCGGCAGGAAGTTGTGCATCACCGAAACCACCTCGAACGTGAACCGCTCGGGCACGGTTCCAGCCATCGTCGTCATCCCGTAGCCGGTCTGCCCACGGTGCACTTTTTCAAGCGGGTAGATCTCCGGTGCGGCGTGCGCGACGCCGGCCAGCGCCACCACCATTGCCGCCGAGAGGACCGCGGCTGTTCGCCGCTCATGTCCGAGCATGTTTACTCAGGATACTGGCGCTGTTGCGGTTCTGCCAGGTCCGCGCGCAGGCTTGGCAGTGCGGAAATTTAGCGACAACTGTGTCAGTTTTTGCGTCGGTGGGTGTTAATCCTTGGTCGCTGTTCGACACCCGGTGCCTACGACTAACACATTGAAGTTACACGATTTGCGCAAGTGATCTCCGGCCGGCACGTGGGCTGCACAATGTCGGCGTCACGGAGGACGCGATGTCGAATTTTGTCGAGACCTGGAAGGGAATCGCCACGGCGCTGGGGCGGTCGGAGCGTTGGTGCCGGTACATGGCACGGCGCGCGAATGACCCACTACCGGTGTTCAAGGTGGGCGGCATCGTTAGGCTCAATCAGAGCGATCTCGAGGACTGGCTATCCCGCCAGCGCGATCGTTCGATCCGCACGCCGGTTGCGGTTGCGGCCGCGATCGACGACACGGCGCTGCGCCTGATCGCCTAAGCGAGATAGCGGGCGGCGACGCGTTGAAACGCGCGCTCGCGCAACACGATCGGCGCGAACCCCGAGCACGGCGAGAGCTGGCGTTCGGGGCACGACGTACACGGCGAACGGTCGGCACCGCGCCGGCCGTAGAGCACGCGCAATCCAATGACGGCCGCCGCCGCGAAAGCAGCGACCGCCGAACCGGCGAGCGACGTGGCGAGCGCGCCGCAGGTGATCGCGAGGGAGAACAACGCGGCGGGGACGAACCGAGTGACCAGCTTGGGGATCCGCGCGCGGCGATAGAGCGTCGCGCGCAGCGTAGCGATCGCGAGCGCACACGCGGCGACTCCCGTGATGACCGATCCGCCGACTGCGAGCCCCGCGCCGCCGCCGATCACACCGCCTGCGATCGCAAATGTGCAGCCGCGACACAGTCGGACTCGGCCGATGCGCACGACCTCGCCGGCGTAGCGTTCACACAACGGGTGGTGCGCGAAGCGGTGAAAGCGATGCGCGCGCACGGAAAGTCGATCGATGCGGCGTGCTGCTGCGGCCGTGACCTTGCGCGGCCGGAGCGGAACCGGAATCGGCAGCGCCGCCGCATGGCGGTGCGGTTCGATCGTCACGATCTCTAGCTCAGCTTGCGCAGCTTGACCGCCGTGCCGTACGCGACGATCTCGTTCGTGTTCTGCATCAGCTCGCC
>CAZDGY010000277.1:0-7711 GCA_964504685.1 uncultured Kofleriaceae bacterium
ATACGCGCGGATCTGTTCGTCGTCGAGATCGCACACGTACGCGAGGCCTTCGCGCACGAGCCGCTCGGCGAGCTCGTACATCCGCGGGAAGTAGTCGGCCGAGAACAACACGCCGGTCGGCTCGAAGCCGAGCCAGCGCACGTCGCGCTCGATCGAATCGACGTACTCGACGTCTTCTTTCGCGGGGTTCGTATCGTCGTAGCGCAGGTTGCACGTGCCGCGGTAATCACGCGCCAAGCCGAAGTTCAGGCAGATCGATTTCGCGTGACCGATGTGCAGATAGCCGTTCGGCTCCGGCGGAAATCGCGTCGCGACTTGGGTGTAGCGACCGGCGCGGAGATCGTCGTCGATGAGGTCGCGGATGAAGTCGTTGCGCTCGGCAGCCATGGCCGCCGCAGTTTACCCGTGGATCAGCTGATACGCGACGAGCGTCAGCACCGTTCCGAGCAACGTCTTCAAGAACCCGATCGTCGCATCGGGCACGCCGATCGGCACGGTCGTCGCGTGATCGCTGCCGATCCACACGCGAAATTGCTTGTCGATGCCGTTCGCCGCGATCATTACCTCGGCGGTGCCGACCGGCACGTTCGTGACGACGACGCGCTGGGTGTGCGAGTTCTCGCAGACCAACACGCCGTTGACCGAGACGTCGAGGTCGCCCGCCGGTTGGGACAACAGCAGCACCAACGTCCCGGTCGGCATGTCGGCGGGCCCGGTGACGAACCGCGTGTGAATGTCGGCTGCGCAGCCAGTGACGATGGCCACGGCCAGCACGATCGCGACGAGCCTTCGAGCCATGGCGATTGGTCTTCGTCGACCACTTGGGCGTTGCTCGCAACGTCACGAGGCAACCGGCGCGCGAAATCCGCGGTCGGAGCGTGCGTCGGCTATGCTCGCGGCGTGGAGCCAGAGCTCGACGTCACGCTCGAAGGCCCGGCGCGTCTGCCGGTCGCGAGCGGCAAGCTCGAGCTCGGGCAACAGATCGGGCACTTCAAGATCGAGCGTCCGCTCGGCGCCGGTGGGATGGGCGAAGTCTATCTCGCGAACGACCTCGCGCTCGATCGCCCGGTCGCGATCAAAGTGCTGCCGCCCGGTCTCGCACGCGACGCGAACCGCCGCGATCGCTTGATCCGCGAAGCGCGAGCGCAAGCGCGGATCGTCCACTCGAATGTCGCGCACATCTACTTCGTCGGCGAAGAAGCCGGCCGGTTGTACTTCGCGATGGAGTACGTACCCGGTCAGTCGCTCGCCGAGCGGATCGCGGACAAGCCGTTATCGATCGACGAAGCACTCGCGGTCGTGCGCGCGGCCGCGCTTGGCCTACGCGAAGCTCAGCGCTCGGGGTTCACGCATCGCGACGTCAAGCCGTCGAACCTGATGCTCGATGCACACGGTCACGTCAAGGTCGTCGACTTCGGGCTGGTCGCGGGTGCCGCCGATGCGAGCGAAGGCCCGGTCGAGCAGACCTCGCTTGCTGGCACACCGCTGTACATGGCGCCCGAGCAGGCGCGCGGCGATCCGGTAGATTTTCGCACCGACATCTACGCGCTCGGTGCGACGCTGTATCACCTGATCGCTGGCGCACCGCCGTTCCGGTCGGATTCGCTCGAAGAGCTCCAGTCCTTGCACGAGACCGCGGTTCGCCCGACGTTGCCAAGGCGAGGCCAGCCGCGCGTGATCGCATCGATCGAGGTGCTGTGCGCGAAGATGATGGCGCCGGTCGCCGCCGATCGGTTCGCGAGCTACGACGAGTTGCTGCGCGCGATCGACCTCGTGTCACCGGCGCACACGCGACCGGCCGGGTTTTGGGCGCGCGCGGCATCGAGTGCGATCGACTTCGCGCTCGTCGCGTTCATCACCGCGCAGGCGATCCGGTTGATCGGGTGGCTCCTGCTCGATCGCGACATCGAGGTCAACGTGATCGCGACCGACCTCCCGGCGTACGCGCTGTATCAGACGCTGACGATCGGACGTTGGGGCCGAACTGCCGGGCAGCGCGCGCTCGAGCTCGATGTCATCGATGCGAGCACCGGCGAACGCCCGGGCTTTGCACGTGCTTTCGTTCGCGCGGTCGTGATGTGTGCGATCCCGTCGCTGCTCGAGTGGGTCGGCGTTGCGGTTGGAGGCGAAGCCGGCAACTTGCTCGTTGGCCTGTCGCTGCTGAGCGTCGTCGGGCTCGGTGGCTTGCTGCTGCTCGCGGCGCTGCGCACACCCGGCAAGCGCGCCCCTTGGGATCGCGTCTCCGGCACGATGGTGCGCTATCGCGCGATGACCGCACCGACTGCGAGATAGCGTACATTCGCGTCGCGCATGGCCCGCATCAACGAGCACTACAGCAAGCTTCCCGCCGGCTACTTGTTCCCCGAAATCGGGCGCCGCGTGCGGTCGTTCACCGCCGCGCATCCCGACGCGAAGGTGATCCGGCTCGGCATCGGCGACGTCACCGAGCCACTCGCACCTTCGATCATCGCCGCGATGCACGCGGCGGTCGACGAGATGGGCAAGCGCGAGACGTTCAAGGGCTACGGACCCGAGCAGGGCTACGACTTTCTAGTCGAGGCGATTCGCGAGCACGACTTCAAGGCGCGCGGCGTCGACATCGCGGCCGACGAGATCTTCGTCAGCGACGGCAGCAAGTGCGATAGCGGTAACATCCAGGAGATCTTCGCGCTCGCTGCGAAAGTCGCGGTCACCGATCCGGTCTACCCGGTCTACGTCGACTCGAACGTGATGGCGGGACGCACCGGCACGGTCGATAACGATGGGCGCTACGAAGGCCTGGTCTATCTCGTCGGCAACGAGGCGAACGGCTTTCAGCCCGAGCCGCCGAGCGGTGGCGCGAAAGTCGATGTCGCGTATCTGTGCTCGCCGAACAATCCAACCGGCACGGTCGCGACGCGCGCGCAGCTCGAGCGCTGGGTCGCATGGGCGCGCGAGACCGACGCGATCCTCCTGTTCGACGCCGCGTACGAGTCCTACATCTCGGATCCGTCGCTGCCACACTCGATCTACGAGATCCCAGGTGCGAAGGATTGCGCCCTCGAGCTCCGCAGCTTCTCGAAGCGCGCCGGCTTCACCGGCGTGCGCTGTGCGTTCATGGTCGTGCCGAAATCGGTCACCGGTGTCGACCCGACCGGCAAGCGCACTTCGCTCAACGCGTTGTGGGCTCGCCGCCACACGACGAAGTTCAATGGCGCCTCCTACGTCGTGCAGCGTGCGGCGGCGGCGGCGTATTCGCCCGCCGGGCTCGCCGAGACCAACGCGCAGATCGCGTTCTACATGGAGAACGCGCGGTTGCTACGCGAAGGGCTCGGCGCCGCTGGGTTCACGATCTTCGGGGGCGTACACGCGCCGTACTTGTGGTTGCGCACCGCCAATGGCGCATCGTCGTGGGACTTCTTCGATCGGCTGCTCGGCGAGGCGCAGATCGTCGGTACCCCGGGCGCGGGCTTTGGTCCGGCCGGCGAGGGCTACTTCCGGCTGTCCGCGTTCAACTCGCGGGCAAACATAGAAGAGGCGATTTCGCGGATCCGCCGCGTGTTTGGTTGATACGATGGTGCATGCGCGCAACCTGGTTCGTTCTACTCGCGGTCGCAGCGTGCGGCGGAGGTAACGCCGGCGGTGGCGGTGGCGGCGGCGGTGGTGGCGGTGGCGGTGGCGGTGGCGGTGGCGGCACCGACGCACCGGGCTCGATCGACGCCGATCCGAACGAGACGGCGCTGCAGTTCTGCGTGTCCGAAACGAACCGCTATCGCGCGATGAACAGCAAGCCGGCGCTGACCGAGTCGTCGACGCTCGAAGCGTACGCCGCGACCGGCGCGATGGTCGACTTCTCGAGCTCGCCGCACAATCACTTCTCGATGACCGGCGGCGGGGGCATCGCGTTCGCGGAGAACGAGTGCCCGGTGCAAGGCAACTGGATGTTGCAGCCGGGTGGCGACATGAAAGCGCTCGTCGGCTCGTGCGTCGCGGCGTTCTACGCGGAGGGACCGGGCTCCGACTATTCGACGCATGGCCACTACATCAACATGATGGGCCCGTACGCGACGCTCGGCTGCGGCATCTATCAGATGGGCACCGGCGTCACGATTGTCCAAGACTACGGAAACTGAGCTTGAGTTGGTCGATCGAGCACGGCATGTCGGTCCGCCGTGTCGGCCACGGCCCGGAGCTCGTATGGGTGCACGGCCTCGGCGAATCGTCGACGAGCTTCGACCCGGTGGTCGCGCGATTGCCCGGCTACACGCATATCTTGCCGGATCTTCCCGGCTACGGCCGATCGGCATGGCCGAGTCATCCAGTCGGTCTCGATGCGACCGCGGATGTCCTCGCGCGTTGGCTCGCCGAACGTTCGCCCGCGGTCGTGATCGGGCATTCGATGGGCGGCGTGCTCGCGATGCTCGTCGCCGAACGCACGCCGGTGAGAGCGATCGTCGATATCGAAGGCAACATCTCGCGCGGCGATTGCAATTTCAGCAGCCAGGCGCTCGGCTGGACCGACGCGGCAGCCGGGCTCGCCGCGTTGCGAGCGCAGGTCTACGCCGACGGCGTGACGCAGCACGCATTGCGCGGCTATCACGCGGCACTATGTTTCGCGAGCCCGACTGGGTTCCAGCGCGACGCGACCGACCTGGTCGCGTTGTCGTCCGACGATCGCCTCGCGCCGAGGTTGGCCGCGCTGCGAGCGCCGATGCTCTACATCGCCGGCGTCCCCGACGGCATCTGCGCGCGAAGTCGCGAGCTGCTCGATCAGCATCACGTACGGTGGATCGGGATCGAGCCGGCCGGGCATTGGGTTTACCTCGATCAACTCGAGCGGTTCGTCGCCGAGGTCGGGGCGTTCGTCGCCGCTGCCTGGTAGGCTCGCAGCGTGCGATGGCGCGCGTGGCTGACGACGCCCGACGGAGCGACGTTCGTTGGGATGATCGTGTTCGCGTCCGTGCGCGAGCTCTGGCCATGAGAGCAGTCGCGATCATCAACGGCAATGCGCGGCGGGTGCGTGGCCGGCTGCGCGAAGAGCTCGAGCTCGCTCTGCCGGGCGGCGTGCGGTTCACGGTGTCTCTCGACGATGCGCGCGAGCAAGTGCGCGCCGAGATCCGCCGCGGCGTCGATCTGATCGTGCTAGGGGGGGGCGACGGCACGCTCGTGATGGGGCTCGCGCTGATCGCCGAGGCGTGTCGTGGCTTTGGTAAGCCGGAGCCAGCGTTCGGGATGCTGCGGCTCGGTTCGGGCAACGCGATCGCCGATGCAGTCGGGGCGGGGGATGACGTCGTGGCGGAGCTCTCGCAGCTCGTGCGCGGTGCCTCGCGCTGGAAACAGCTCGCGATGGTCGATGTGCTCGGTGTGCGCGCCCCGTTCGTCGGGCTGGGAATCGATGCGCAGGTGCTCGAAGATCAAGTGGCGGTCGGACGCGTCGTCAGTCGCGTGCCGATCGCGCGCGGCTTGGGCGGCCGAGCGCGCTACACGTTGTCGGTCGCCCTGCGTTCGATCCCGCGGTTCGCGACCGTTGCCCGGCCGTTTGCGACCGTGACGAATCTCGGTTCGCCGGCTATCGAGATGGGCCGCGGTGGACCAACCGGGCGCGTGATCGCAGCTGATCGCGAGCTGTGGACCGGCGCGTGCACCCTGGTCGCCGGCGCGACGATTCCGTACTTCGGCTTCGGGTTGAAGATGTTCGCGTTCTCGGACGCGCGCAGCGGCCGGTTTCATCTCCGCTGCGGTGACGGCGGCTTGATCGAAGTGCTCCGCCACGTTCCAGCAGCGTTTCGCGGAGATTACTTCTCCGAGCACACCGCAGATTTTCTGTGCGATCGCGTCGCGATCGATCTCGATCGCGAGACCGCGGTCGAAGCTGGCGGCGAGCTGCTCGGTCGCCATCGCCACGTCGAGCTCGCGCTCACCGCGCCGGTGACGATCGCCGTCGCGAAATCAGTCTGAATCCAATGCTGTAGTCGATACTCTCGATCACGAGTCGTGAAAGACGTTGACAGATCGAACGCCCCCTGTTAATCGTTCAAGTCTCGCAGCCATGACGAAGCGTCCAACCCATAACGGCCTCGCGTTGCCGACCCCGACCGCTTGCGGTCTGGGCGGCAATGAAGCGCTCGCCGGTCGAGGTCTCTCGCGGTAACGACGTAATCCACGTTGCACTGCGAGGGTCGCTCGGCGAGAAGCCAAGCGGCCCTTCGCCGTTTCGGCCGCGAGGCCGATCGATCGATCAATCGGCTGTCCGGCGCAGCAAGGACGGCCGAATCCTTCGGCCGAGGGGCACCGTTCACGGGGCGCCCCACACAACCTTAGTTCTCCCGACTCGAGATAGCCAATCTCTCGTAACGGGAGTGGTCTATGAAAACTAAATACGATCCCACTCTCGCGTAGTCGGTACGCGCTCGGCCTGCAAAGCCGAGAGGTCCTGGTTCGACTCCGGGGAGTGGGACGAGCGAGTCGCCGAACGCTGCTTCGTGCGCCGACGGCGATTCGCATCATCAGGCCTTCGTTCCTGCGAAGGCCGCCCAATTCTACGAGGAGCTCCAGTCATGTTTCCGTACACGCGCGTGCTCTCTGAAAATTCTGCCGGCGGTCACGCGTGGACGGTCGATGACTGGGCGCGCCTCGATCGGTTCCTCGTGCTCGGGAGCGAAGGCGGTACGTACTACATCGCCGAGCACACCCTGACGAAGGACAACGCCGAGGCCGTGCTGCGCTGCATCGCTGCCGACGGCATCCGTACCGTCGATCGGATCGTTGCTATTTCAACTTCGGGACGAGCGCCCAAGAACGATCCATCGATCTTTTCTCTCGCTCTCGCGGCGAAGCTCGGCGACGAGCCGACGCGACGAGCGGCGTTCGCTGCGCTGCCGAAGGTGTGCCGGATCGGTACACACCTGATGCAGTTCGCGACGTTCGCGCAGGATCTTGGAGGCTGGGGCCGCGGAATGCGGCGCGCGGTCGGTGATTGGTTCAATGCCAAGCCGGCCCACCAGCTCGCACTCCAACTCGCGAAGTACCAAGCTCGCGATGGTTGGTCGAACCGCGATCTACTTCGGCTCGCGCACCCGCGCGCGTCGTCGCCGTCGCACGACCGACTGTTCGCGTGGGCGGTGCACGGTGAGCTTCCTGCCGGCGCAGCCGACGACCCAGCGCTCGCGCTGATCGTCGCGATGCACGAACTGCGCACCGTCACCGATCCTGCCAGCGCTGCGCGGTTGGTGCGTACCCACGCACTGCCTCGCGAGCTCGTACCGACTGAATTGCTTCAGCACCGAGAGGTGTGGGAAGCGCTGTTGCCGGCGATGCCGATGACCGCGCTGATCCGCAACCTCGCGACGCTGACGCGAGTCGGTGCGCTCGCCGGGCAAGCCGCACGAGACATCGCGGATCGGCTCGCCGATCCGCAGCATCTCGCAAAGGCTCGCGTTCACCCGATCGCGATCCTTTCGGCGTTGCTGACGTACCAGGCAGGGCACGGGGTGCGCGGCGCGGGTACGTGGCAGCCAATCGCGGCGATCGCCGACGCACTCGACGCTGCGTTCTACGCGAGCTTCGTTGCGATCGAACCCGCGAATAAGCGCATGCTGCTCGCGCTCGACGTCTCGAGCTCGATGGCGTGTGGTACGGTCGGAGGGGCGGTCGGACTGTCGCCGCGGCTCGCGAGCGCGGCGATGGCGCTGATCACGGCGGCGACCGAACGCGCCCATACGTTCGTCGGGTT
>CAZDGY010000278.1:0-7700 GCA_964504685.1 uncultured Kofleriaceae bacterium
CCAATCAGTCCAATCAATGATAGTCATAGCAATCATGCACAACGTTCATGGCGACCTCGCGGGAGTCGATCTCAACCTGGTGGTCGCGCTCGATGCACTGTTGGCCGAGCGTCATGTCACCCGGGCGGCGGCGCGACTCGGGCTCACTCAATCGGCGGCGAGTCATGCGCTAGCTCGGCTGCGCGATCTTTTCGGAGATCCGCTGCTCCTGCGCGGCCCTGGCGGGACGATGGTCGCCACGCCGCTCGCGAGCCGGCTCGCGCCGCAGGTACGCAAGGTGCTCGACGAGCTAGCCGGCGTGCTCCGCGGCGAGTCGTTCGATCCGGCCACCGCGCGCCACGCGTTCCACGTCGGCACCGGCGACTACGCCGAGGCAGTTCTGTTACCGCAGCTCGCTCAGCGGCTCGGCAAGCTCGCTCCCGGGATCGACCTGTGGATCCACACGTTCCCGGACTGGGGCGATCCGGAGCTCGCGACCGGCGCTGTCGATCTCGTGATCGCGCCGCCACGCGGCAAGGCACGGGCGGCCGGGACCTACGAGAAGGTGCTGTTCGACGAGTCGTTCACCTGCCTGTTGCGCGCCGGGCACCCGTACGCGAAGGGCAAGCTCACGCTCGCTCGTTACTGCGAGCTCTCGCACCTGTTCGTAGCGCCACGTGGCACGCCGGGTGGAGTCGTCGACGACGCACTCGCGCTGGCCGGCCGATCGCGCCGCGTGGCGATCGCGGTGCCGCACTTCCTCGCAGTCCCGGGCATCGTCGCATCGACCGATCTCGTCGCGACGTTGCCTCACAGGATCGCAGACCACCATGTCGATCGTCGCCGGATCGCACGGCTGTCGCCGCCGGTCGAGATTCCCCGATTCCAGATCGCGCTCGCGTGGCACGAGCGCAATCACGCCGACGCTCGGCATCACTGGCTGCGCGAACAAGTGCAGGCGGTCGCGGCCGAAGTCGCCTAGCTCAGAACACGCACGACGGCGGCGCGGTTGTCGTATTGCCGAGGATCGCGTCGACCTGATCGAGCTCGCGATGCCAATAGCACAGCACGTCGGCTTGATAGAGAAAGCCGAACGCGTAGACCGTGTAGTTCGCGCCCTTGCCGGTGATCTCGGGATGCGGATCGTGCAGGTTAGCGTGCCGCCGGTGAACGATCGCGGTCGCGTCGTCGAGCGCGGTTTGCGCCTCCACGCGATCGGCTGATGCTGCGGCATCGTCGTCGGCGAGATGATCGATCGTCGCCTGATACGCGGCGTAGATGAACCGAACGCGCGCGCGATCGATCTCGACGCCATCGCGCAGCTCGCCGGCCCAGATGTCGCCGTCCGGCAAGTGCAGCGCGTCGGCGCGCGTCGCTAGCGCCTCGACCGTGGCGCGAAACTCCGCGAGCGGTTGCATCACCGCGGTCTGAAAGGTCGCGACCAGGCTCGGATCGGCCGCGAGGTCATCGAACGTCACGCGATCGGGTTGCGAGATCACGCCGGCGCTGCGGCCGGCATCGATCAGCGCATCGCGGCTCGCGATGTACGCGGCGAGCCGGTCGTCGATCAGCGCATCGTGCTGAGCATCGGCGAGCTCGGACACGACGCTCGCGGCGACCGCGTCGACATCGGGCGCGAGCTGGTCCGCGATCAGCGCCTCCTGCGAGGCCGGTAGCTCGTAGCTCATCCGCAGCGACGCGGTGTCGTGCAACCAATAGCCCCACTCCCAGCCCGACGAAAACACGAGATGCTCGTCGAGTGGCGAGCACGGCGCAGGCGCGGCGGCCTGCAGTTGCTGCAGGTCATAGAGCCGGCTGCGGATGTAGAGCGGAAGGTATTGCGGCACAGAATCGTCGAACGCGATCCAGTACGCGGTCTCCGGGAAGTACGACGCCTTCTGGTTCGCGCACATCTTCGAGATCAAGAACTCGCGGTGCTCGGAGAAGTCCTGCATCTGGTAGGCGCCGCCCGCGTCTTCGAACAGGTCGAAGTACATGACGCTGTGAACGTCGGCGACGATGCGCGGGTCGGTGTACGCGACCAAGAAGTAGTAGATGATCGTCTGGCCCATGTACGTGACGAGCTGCGTGCCGCCGACGTGAATCACCGCGTGCATCTCGGTGCCGGGCGCGACCGAGTACAGCGCGCTCGCGGTCTGGTCGACCGCATCGACGAACGCCTGCGGATCGGCGTCGAAGAACTCGCCGAAGCTGAGCGAATACACGTCCCACGGTAGGTCGTCGACGATCAGCGGCAACTTGGCCGCGACTTGCGCCGGGACCGGATCGGTCGGGCTGTCGACGAGCGTGAACGCCTGCTGCAGGCTGCTCTGACTGAACAGCTGGATGTTGATGCCGACGCGAATCCCGCGCATGTGCGCGTAGTCGATGATGTCGCGCGTGTATGCCTGCCACTCGGCGCGCCGACCAGGATCGAGAATGTCGTCGAGCGCGACCCACTGGAGATAGTTGCCGCGATTCTTCACGACCCAATCGATGACTCGATGCGCGTCGTCGGGGTTGTCTTCCCAGAACGCCCAATAGCTCTCGATCGGATGCAGCGTGTGAAGTTGCAAGCCGCGAACCCGGACCTGTGGCTGATGCACGACGCCGAGCGCGCTGTCATCTCCGCTCGCCGGCAGCGGAGGCGACGGTACGTACGCGTCGTACGGATGGCGAAACCGAAACCCGAGATGCTCGAGCGCGGCCGCCACGCCGTACTGCGCACCGAGCACGTCGTGCGCGTGGACTGCCCACGTGCGCTTGGTGCCGCTCACCGGATCGACGCGATACCCTTCGAGCGGCATCACCGGGTCGTCGATCACCGCGATCTGAAAACCGCTGTCATCGGCGATCGGCGTTGCATCCACCGCGACGGTCAAGCGCTCGCCCGGCGTCAGCGCTGCGAACGCTTGCAGCGCATCGGTCCACTCGGACGTAACGATCGTGACGCGCCCGGGCGTGTTGTCGCCGCAGCCGACGAGCGCCGCGACGATCACCGCGAGAGCGACGCCGCCGCGCATGCGCGCACTATACGCGGACGCGCGGCGGTTTCGTCACTTGTCCGACAGCGTGCTGTCTCCCTTGATGTCGAGATAAGGCTCGAGCCGCTTGAACGTCTTGTAACCGAAGCCTTTGACTCGCCGCAGATCCGCGGTCCGCTTGAACCCGCCGTTCTTCTTGCGCCACGCGACGATTCGCTCGGCCTTCGCCGGGCCGACCGATGGCAGTTGCATCAGCTGCTCTTCGCTCGCGGTGTTGAGGTTGAGCTTGCCGACGAGATCCTTGCGCGCCGACTTCTTAGCGGGATGCTCTTGTTGCGATGCGACGAGCGTCGCGGGCGGGCTCGCCGCGCCGGTTGCGGTTGGCGCCGCCGTCGCGATCGACCAACTGCCGCCTATCGACAAAACCAGAGCCGTGACGGCCGCGATCGGCGCGAGCCGACGCGACCACGTTGTGATGATCGAAACCATGACGATGTCCTTTCAGAACGGAACGGGATTGCTGGTGGCGGTTGGTTGCGGGCTTGCGCCGCGCGCATCGAACCGCGACTTCTTCGCGAGATCCTCGGCGTCGAGCTCCCGCAACTGGAACTCGAGCGACTTCGGCATCGCGTCGAGATAGACGTTGATCGAGTCGTCCTTGTTGGGGAACCCGCTACCGATCCGCATCCAGTAGCCGCCGCCGCCCTTCTTTTCGATGTGAGTGATGACCTTGAACATTCGCTTCTGCACGACTCCCTACTTTCCGACGCCAACGCGTCACGGCCAGCAAGAGCAAGCCCGATGCCGGCGCAAGCTCGCGATCTCTCGATCGCGATGGCCGGAACCGTCCGGCGTTCGGCCGGGTTCGTCCGAAACTCGGACAGCGCCGGACGACGCGCAGCGGTTGTTATCGACGACCGACCGCGACGTTCATCGCCGCGATCTTTGCGGCGACCACGTTGACCTTGCGCGTAACCACGATCGGATCGCCGTAGGTCACGATGCCGTTCGCGCCGACGTGCGGGCTCGGCGGCAACCACACCGTGACGACGAACGGCCCTTCCGGCAGTTGATCGATGCGGAAGTGTCCGGCGTCGTCGGTGATCGAATAGTACGGGGTATCGAGCCCGACGACCCATGCAGCGCCCGATGTTCCGCCTACGTCGGCAACGCGGGTGACGCCGGGCGGCACCGTGACCGCCGTGATCGCACCGGCTTGTAGCGCGACGGTCGAGGCCGCGCCGTCAGGGCGCGTGACGTGCACCGACGACGGTCGGTCATCCCCGTAGATCGCGAGCGGCGCGGAGCTCGTCATGCTGGTCGGCGCGACGATCTGTACGACCGGCTCGAACCCGCAGCCGCGCTTCGCGATCGTGCCGCCGACGACCATCGGCCGGCTTGCGGTCGGGATCTCGCGCCCGGTCTCGATCTTCTCGATGTAGACCACCACGCCGCGCAACGCGCCGCGCGGTCCGATCCGCAGGCTCGGCTCGATCGCGCCGCAGGACGACGTCAGCCGCGCCGGAGTCGGACCGACCCACGCGATCGCACCTTCGATCGCGCCGGTCAGGCCGTCGGTGGTTTCGTAGCTCGGCGCGAACGTGTCGAGCTTGTTGGCGTCCCACGATTGCGGGTGCCAGCCCGCGTAGTTCAGACCTCCGAACGGGTCACCCGCGAACGGATTGTCGCCGTAGTCCTCGCCGCCGACCGGTGCGATCTCGGCGCGCTGCACGATGCCGGCGGTGTCGTCATCGTCGCCGTCCTCGCCACCGATCCACACGTGGACCGAAGCGCGCGCGAGCCAACCCGCGCCGTCGTCGGCGTACTGACTCTGCTTCTCGTCGAGCGCATTCGCCCCGACGCGCGCGAGCGGCCAACTCGCGTCGCGATGACGGCACGCCAGCACGGTCGCAACCGCGACGATGGCGACGGCGACGAACCGTACTCGCATTCGTCTAGTGTGCAGCATCACGGGCGCTGGTGCGCGAAGTATTGGTCGAGGGTCACCGCGACCGCCGCGAGCAGGGCGCGCGCATCCGCGATCGACAGCGACGTCGCGTAAGACACTCGCGCTCCACTCCGCGCCAGCGACATCCCGACGATCGCCGAGAACACGTGCTGGCGCTTGAGCACGAGCTTGAGCGCGATGCTGTGGGCGAGGCTCTGCTGCGCCTGGCCGACCGAAGTTACGAACTCCTCGGCGTCGGCCTCGTTCGCGAACTTGATGTTGCCGCGCGCGAGCCAGCCTTGGGGGACGAGCTCCATCGCCAACGACACGCGCTCCGGGCCCGGCAACGACGTCACGCCGAGGCCGAGGTCGGGAAACGTCAACCGACCGCCGCCGATCGCGAGCGTCACCACGAGGGCCGGCCCGCGTGGATCGCCGGACTCGGCTTCGATCGTGCGTAGGCCATCGACCCAGCTCGGCAGCTTGCCGCGCGGTTGCGCGCTGTCGAGATCGCCGGCCGCCGCCGCGGTCATCGCGCCGAGATCCTGCGGCTGCGCGAGCAAGAACCAGCCCGACCACGGCGAGATCACGACCCGCTTGTCGCCGGGAAACAGCTTGCCGCCACGGACTCCGAGCATGCCGCCTTTCGCGGTCGACCACTTGATCGGGTTCGCCGACAACAGATCGCGCAGCGCGGAGCGTCCGAGCTTCGAGTGGGCGACGAGCGTGGTCGCGGTCGCGTCGCGCGGTTGCGGCGTCGAGATCACGAGGGTGTCGAGCTTGTCGGCGATCGCCGCGTCCTGATCGCCGAACAGGCCGCGGTAGTCGGGCATCGGCCGAAACATTTTCTCGGCCGCTTGCGCCCACTCGGTGCCGCGGATCCGATCGAACCGAACGAGCGCGGTGACGGTGTGGCCGGCCGGAAAGTACGCGAGCAGATTCGCCGCCGTGCCCGCGGTCGTCGGGGCGCCGGCTACTGCAGGCAAGTTGTCGGTTCCCGAGCCACTTCCCGAGCCCGAATCGGAACCGGAACCGGAACCAGAACCGGCAGCGGAATCGGAACCGGAACCGGCAGCGGAACCGGAACCCGCGGACCCCGACCCCGCCGCGGAATCAGAACCCGCCGCGGATCCCGAGCCCCCATTCATCGCGACCATCGGTTCGACATCCCCGCCGTCGATCGCCGCATCGGGCTTCGCTGCCGCATCGGGCTTCACGGCCGCATCGGGCTTCACGGCCGCATCGGGCTTCACGGCCGCATCCGGTACGCCCGCATCGATCGGCGTCGTGGCCATCGGCGGCTCGGGAGCCGGCAGCGGCTCGGCCTCCGCCGGCTCGGTCGCGCTGGCTTGCTGCTTCTCGACCTCTTGCGGTAGCGCCTCGACTCGCGGCGCCTCCGGCGCGATCTCGACATCGACGAGCTGCGGGCTCGCGGTCTTCGGCGCAGCGACCCACCACGCGGCGAGCGTGACCGCGAGGTGCAGCACCGCCGACACCACGAGCGCGCGGCGCAGCCACGGAGCACCGGTCGGAAAAGCGGTCGGCGTCACGATTTCTCGACGGATAACTCCCTCCGCAGTAGCATTCCGCCATGGCCGAGTCCAGCGAGCCGCCGCTGACCGCCGAGGGCGCCACCTACGTCGCCGCCGCGCGCGAAAAAGCGTTCGTGCTGTACGAGGGCGTGCAGGTCGCACATCGCAGCTGTGGGATCGCGCTCGCCGAGACCTTCGGCTTGCCGACCCCCGCGTACCAAGCGCTGCGGCGCGGCGGGATCACCGGCAAAGGCGCGTGCGGAGCGATTCGCGCGGGCGAGCAGGTCCTCGGCGAGCTGCTCGGCGATCCAGATCCAGCCGGCCCGGTTACACCCGAGCTGCGCGCCGCGATCACCTGGTACCAAGCCGCGTGGCTGAGCCGGCTGCGCCACAACGAGCCCGATATCACCTGCGATCGGCTCGTCCGGCCGCACGGCGACTTCGCCGGCCCGGCGCGCAAGGCGTTTTGTACGAACCTCGCGGCCGACGTCGCCGCGCTGACCGCGGAGGCTCTGGTACGGTTCGCCACCGCACGCCCGCCGATCACCGCCATTGGGGAATCATGAAGCTGACGAAGGAGCAGGTCGCCTCGGTCGTTACCGAGGCATCGAAGAAGATGTCCGACCCGAACTACTCGGCGGTGCTAGTCGGCGGGTTCGTGCAATCGCAAACCCCGGTCGCGCAGTTTATCAGCGCGCACGAAGGCGATCTCGGCGGCGCCGAGGCGATCGTCAACGTGATCTTTCATTGCGCACTCGTCGCTCAGTGTTTTCAACGCGCCGGCGCGCGCGTCCGCACGCTGTCCTACGAAGATCTCGACGCTGCCGCGCGAGGTAAGCCGCTCGCGAAGCTCGAGAAGGAGCAATTGCCGTTGCACGAGTTCATCAAGGCCAACGTCGAGCACGAAGGCGCTCAAGAACTGGTCGCGATGATCGCGCTCGCGATCGACGGCACCGCGTAAGCCTGTTCGCGACTTCGTCGTCGCGGATTCCGGAAACACCAGTGTAACCGCGGTTGGAACCGTGCGCGAACACTCGTGCGAGCACCTGGCGTCGGATCTGCAACGTCGAGCGTGCAGATGTTCAAGCTCGCGCTCCTGATCGTGCTGCTCGCCACAGCGCACGCGTTCGGCCAACCGTCGACGGTGACGCCGACGACCGATGATCCCCCCGAGGTCGGCCAGGCGCAGATCGCGGGCGCCGATCCGGACAGCGTCGTCCGGGCGGTCGGCGCGCTGCGTGGCGGCGTGACCGCGAC
>CAZDGY010000279.1:0-7679 GCA_964504685.1 uncultured Kofleriaceae bacterium
GGCGGCGTGCCGCAGATCGAGATGCCGTCGGAGATCGTGATTTCGATCACCTCGTGGTGTGCTGTCAATCACATCGCAAATCAGTGAGTCAGCACATGCTTGCAACAGTTGAAGGGCAGGCAGCAGGAGGTCGTCATGGTCCGGCAGGATTATTTCTTCATGGCGCTACTCATGTTTGGACTTCTGACGTTCGCACATTGGGGAGCGAGTCACCACTTCCGACATTGAGAATTTCGCCGTCAAATGCGGCGCGCCGAGTATGGGTGGAACGCACGTGAAGGGAGGTTCTATGTTGCCAGAGCTTAAAACCGAATCCGTACAATCGGCGAGGAGCGCGAGATAGAGGAACTTGTTCATGGTGGATCTCACATGCACGAGTCGGGCGTACACCCGCACGCGTTGCTCGAGTTGCAATCACAGCTGGCCCCAGTACCGCATTGCCCGGCAGACCCCGTCGAGCTGCAGGTCTTCGTGCAGAAGTGGGTTGTCGGGTCGCCGAGGCTAGAGCAGATCGTAGCGACGTCGTTGCCGTCGCAGTCCATGAGCTGAGCGCAGAACTTGCCAACCCCGAGCTCGTTGCCGACATCACCCGGCTCGCCGCACGCCGATGTGAAAGCATCGACGGCCGGCTTAGAGCTGCCGCAGGCGGAAAGTAGGAGACAAGCGGCGGCGACTAGAGAGCGCATGGCCCGGACCGTACTCGTTACTCGATGCAGCCGTCGAGCGTCGTGAACGGGTAGTAGAACATGATGAAGTAGCACATCTCGTCGGAAGTGCTCTCGCCGTACGTGACGTCGGCTCCGGTCGTGTTGTTGTAGTGACAAGTCAGGTGGAGCGAGTCAGTCTTGCCGAGCGTCATCGGCATCGGTGTCACCGGTTGGCTGCCGAATACCCACGGGTCGATCGTGTACATGTTCGTCGGCGTCTCGGTCGACACCGCGTGCGTGACCTCGAGGCTCGTGCCGAGCAGGTGCATGTGCGGGAACACCGCGAACAGGTTCATCTGGTCGTAGCCCGGCGTGCAGTCGACGTGCGCCTGATAGTCGGTCGCGCCTGCGGGGATCGTGAACGACTGGTTACCGAGCGCGTAGATGCCAACCGGCTGGAGCGCGCTCGGGTTGTGGTCGTAGCCGAGGTTGACGCCGCCGCGGATGTGCACGGTGCTGTCGGTTGCGTTCACGAGGTGGAGCTGGACGACGAACTGGGTCGCCGGCTCGAGGATGATGCCGGTACCCGACGGCATATCGATCGACTGAGAGCCGGTGCCGGTCACGAAGATCGGCAGCCACGTCTCTTTGATCACTGCACCGCAGACGTGCGGCGCATCGGGCTCGTCGACACCGAACGACTGATAGATCGCCATGTGGTGGATCCCGGGCATCGAGATCGTGTCCACGTGGGTCACCGCGACGCTCGCGTCCGCCGGCGAGTAGAACGAGTAGCACATGTAGACTTCTTGACCGGGGTCGAGGTCGTAGCTCGGCGTCGCGAGCTGCTGACCACCCTCCGGCGGCGGCGGATCGAGCGCGCCGTCGTTGCTCTTGTTCGTGCACGCCCCGAGGATCGCTGCTGGGATCAAGAGATGATGCAGTCTCATCGCGCGCAGGCGTAACACAGGGCGCGTAGCCCGCGTGTTACAAGTTCTAACTATCGTGATCCGGGGCTTTTTGTTCGACCTCGACGGCACCCTCGTCGACTCCGAGCGAGAGACCGCCGAGGCCATGGCGCGCGCTCTGCTAAGCCACGGCGTCGCGGTCGAACAGTCCGACCGCGACTTTATCGTCGGCCGGTCATGGGTCGCGATCTACGACAACTTGAAGGCGCGCTATCCGCATCTGACCTGGACTCGCGCCGAGACGATCGCTCACACCGAGGCGATGCGCGACGACGTGTTCGCCGAGCGCGGCGTGACGGTGTTGCCCCGAGCGCGAGAGACGCTGGAATGGACGCGCAGCTACAAACGCGCCTTGGTCACCGGCAGCTCGCGCGGCGAGGTCGCGCAGATCGGCCGCCACTTCGGCCCGATGTTCACGTGGGACGCGGTGTTCGCCGCCGAGGACGTCGCGCAATCCAAGCCCGCCCCGGACGGCTACCTAGCCGCCTTGGCAGCGCTCGGCCTTGACCCGCATGAAGCGGTAGTCGTCGAGGACTCGCGCGCGGGCATCGAGGCGGGCCGGGCAGCTGGCTGCATCGTCGTCGCGGTGCGCGCCGGCAACTTCGGCGGCTGGGACCAGAGCGCCGCGCACGAGGTGATCGACACGCTCGCCGAGCTGACCCCTGCGCTGGTCGAGCAGCTGTCTCGGGACTATGGTTTGGGGGCGAGATGAAGCTCCCGTCCGAAGTCACGATCTACGAGGTCGGCCCGCGCGACGGCTTGCAGAACGAAGCCCGCAACGTGCCGACCGCGGAGAAGATCCGGTTCATCGATGCGCTCGTCGCGTCGGGGATCCACGCGATCGAGATCACGAGCTTCGTGTCGCCGAAGTGGATCCCGCAGCTCGCCGACAACGTCGAGGTTGCGCGCGGCGTGCAGCGGCCGGCCGGCGTCAAGATGAGCGCGCTCGTTCCGAATCGCCGCGGCCTCGATACCGCGCTCGCCGCCGGGATGCGCGAGATCGCGGTGTTCATCTCGGTGTCGGAGACGCACAACAAGAAGAACGTGAACAAGACCGTCGACGAAACGATCGATGCGTTTCGCGAGGTCATTCCGCCGGCGCTCGCCTCCGGGCTGCAGGTGCGCGCGTACGTGTCGACCGCGTTCGGCTGTCCGTACGAAGGCGATGTCGATCCGGTCAAGGTCGTCGAGCTGACCGGTCGACTGCGCGATATGGGCGTCTACCAAGCTTCGATCAGTGACACGATCGGCGTTGCGAATCCGCGCCAGGTCGAGGACGTGCTGACCCGCATCCTCGCGCATCATCCGGCGAGCGCGCTCGCGGTTCACTTTCACGACACGCAGGGAACCGCGCTCGCGAACTGCGTCGAGGCGATGCAGCTCGGGATCACGACGATCGATTCGGCGGCGGGCGGGCTCGGCGGCTGTCCGTACGCGCCGGGCGCGGCCGGCAACCTCGCGACCGAAGACGTGGTCTCGATGCTGCACAGCATGGGGGTCAAGACCGGCATCGATCTCGACAAGCTGATCGAGGCGTCGCGCACGGCGTCGACGTTTGTCGGTCACGAGCTGCCGTCGAAGTACTTGAAGGCGCATCTCGGCAAGCAAGCGCGCGCGCGGCGGCGAGCCGAGCTCGGTTCGGTGTAGCTTCGGCGCATGGCCGACATCCTCGTCGAGCAGCGCGGTTCGGCGCTGTGGATCACGCTCAATCGTCCCGACGTTCGCAACGCGCTGTCTCGCGCGGTGAATCTGGAGCTGCAACAACTCGCGACGTCGCTCGCGACTCGCGGCGACGTGCGCGCGGTCGTGATCACCGGCGCGGGTGACAAAGCGTTCTGCGCCGGCGCTGATCTCAAAGAGCGGCGTGGCGTGCCCGCGGCCGAGTCCGGGTCGTTCATCGACGCGATCAGCGGTGCGATCAATCGCATCGGCGAGCTGCGCAAGCCGACGATCTGCGCACTCAACGGTTCGGCGTACGGCGGGGGGCTCGAGCTCGCGCTCGCGTGCGATCTGCGCATCGCGGTCGCCGGCATCGAGCTCGGGTTGACCGAGGTCAGGCTCGGGATCATGCCGGGCGCGGGCGGAACGCAGCGCTTGCCGCGACTGATCGGCGAGGCGCGCGCGAAGGAGATGATCTTGCTCGGCCGCAAGATCCCGGTGGCTCGCGCACTCGAGATCGGGCTCGTCAATCAGGTCGTCGCGCGCGATGGCCTGCGCGCCGCGGTCGACGCGATTTGCACAGAGATCGAAACGTGCGCACCGCTGTCGGTGGGATCCGCGAAGTCTGCGATCGAGCGCGGTTACGGTCGCTCGCTCGAAGACGGGCTCGTGATCGAACGCGAATGCTACGACGTCACGCTGGTCAGCGCCGATCGGGACGAGGGCCTCGCGGCGTTTGCGGAGGGCCGCCCCCCGCGCTATCAGGGGCGTTAGTCGCGGGTCAGGTTCTGGGACTCCGAGCCCGGGGTGGGAGGTTCTCCCCCGTCTCGACAAGTTGGGGCACGTTGGAACGCGCACTTGCGCGGCCGATCCGGGGCCTAGGCTGGCCCGTACGGTGCAATACCAGTGAACATGGGTGCTTATCGCAACGGGTTGATCGCGGTGCTCGCGTTCGGCGGCTGCGGATTCGGCAAGGCCGACACCACGGCGCGCATGGCCGCAGCGCCAGCCCCCAAGGGCGGACAGGTCGATGCAAAGACCGCCGAGAACGACGCCAAGGGCACGATCACCGAGATCTACCGATCGCTCGGCAAGGGCGACACCGACGGCGTGATGACGCTGCTCGCCGAGCCGCTCGTCGTGTTCGGGCCGCGACGCGCCGATGCCACCGCGAATCGATCGGATGCGCTCGTCTCGCTGCGCAAGGTGATCGACGCGAAGAACAAGAGGCCACTAGAATCGAGCCAGCTCGATGTCATGCCGTCGCCCGGCGGTCACTCCGCGTGGGCATTCGATGTCGTCGACGTCGGTGGCGAACCAGTCGCGGTGACGGCGGTGTTGTCGAACACCGACGACCTGTGGGTCGTGAGCGCGGCGGCGATCGCGAAGACGCCGGCGATGAAAGCGGTCCGCCACGGGTTGAAGTCCGATGCGGTCGTGCCGCCGGGGATGACCGGAACGCCGATGGTGGCCGACGCCGCGAGTGGCGCGGTCGAGAAGTTCCAGAAGGGGCTCGCCGACCAAGCGACCTGGGGCGCCGAGCTCGCGGCCCGCACCGACGCGGTCGTGATCGGCCCGGCGACCGGCGACGTGACCCGCGGCAAAGCGGCGATCAAGAAGATGTGGAAGAAGCGGGTCAAAGCCGGGACGCGCGAGGTCGCGGCGGGCGAGGTCACTGCGGCGGCGACGGGCGACGGCCAGCTCGCGTGGGTATCGGCGCCGATCGTGAAGTTCAGCGAAGAAGACGAGCCGCTGCCGCTGCGCGCGTTTGCGGTCTACGAACGAGCGAACGGCGAGTGGAAGATGATCGCGCTGCAAGAGGCGCTCGCGCTCGACCAGCCGGGCGCAGGTGTCGCGTTCAAGAAGATCGCGGCGCCGCCGCTGCCTGGCGCGAAGGAAGAAGCGAAGGCCGAGCCAGTGAAGACCGCGAAGCACTCGAAGAAGAAAAAGAAGAAGGCGAAGCCGGCCTCCGACTCGGACTCGTGATCTAGCTCTGGGTGATCTGCAACGCGATCGTCGTCATCTCGCTCGAGAGCGCGTCGAGGTCGAGCTTGCCCGCGGATGCGCGCTGTGCGAGGTCCGCGAGCTGGCCGCGGAACTTTCGGATCGCGATCTCGCGCGCGTGCAACTTGGCGAGGCCGGGCGCGACCTCCTTCGCTGCGTCGGCGTCTAGCGCGACGTAGGCGTCGGATGACTCGAGCGCGCGATGCAGGCGATCGAGGTATTCGTCGAGCACCGGCAGCACGTCGTGGGTCAGCGAGTCACCTGCGCGCACCGGAGAGAATAGATTCACGTGCGCCATCGCGGTCGTCAGCTTTGGCGCGAATGCGGCGTCGTTTTCGTGCTCGTTGAACGCCTTCATGTCGCGGCTAGCGAGCTCGCGCGCGGCGAGCAGGTCTTCGAGCTTGCGCGTCCGCGCGTCTTGCCAAAAATACAGCCCGGCGACGACAGCGGTGAGCGCCAGGACGATCGCGAGCTTCTTGGGCGGCACGCGCAGAGTGTGCCCGATGCGGCGCGATCTGCCGCCGAATAGTTCCCGACGCGCTAGTCGATCGAGGTCGCGGGCGGGTCGGGCGGAACAAAGATGACGTCGGGTGTCGGGGGCGGCGTTGTCGTCGCGGGCGTCGGCACGGTTCCGCCGCGGGTACACGCATTGGCGGCGAGGTAGCACGACGACCACGTGCCATGGCGACAGCTCTCGCCGAGCGCGGCGACGAGCCCGTCGCAGGTCGGACCATCGCACACGCGCGCGACGATCTCCTCGGTGCGCTCGATCGCGTCGCGATCGAGCCGGGCATCGTCGAGTAGCGATGTGGTGCCCCCGAGCGCCCAGCCGCACGCGTTGATCGAGCCGGCGAGGCAAGCCTTGATGAACCACGGTCGCTTCTTGGGATCGAACGGCCCCGCGTCCCACGACGCATCGGGATCGTGTTCGAGCTCGGCGCGGGTCTCGCACGCCTTTGCGGTGCCGGACGCGCAAGCCGTCTCGAGCTCGGTGCGCAGCGCAGGGAACGTCGGCGCGAACGCAGCCCGCTCCGCTGGAGCCAGCTCGAACCACGTTTCGGCGCTGAGCTCGATCCTTCCGGCGTGGAACAGCGCGAACGCGAGTGCGAGCAGCGCTTGGTGCTTACGTTCGCGCGAGAACACGTTGCTAAGTGCACGACATGCGTCGTCGGACCCGAGGTCACAGCCCCGGCCGTAAAAGTGTTCGAGGTCCGGTCTCGGGGCGTAGCTCCTGCTGCGCCTACGGAAACCATCGTCGCGGTCATCGTCGCTGCGGGCGTTCTCCCAGAACCTGCCGACCTCGGCACAGCTTGCCGCGTCCCCGCCATCGCACGCCGCGGTCATCGCTTCGATCGATCGAGGCGTCGGCGCGGCCAGGTTCGGCAGCTCGCGGTCGAGCTCGTGGCACATCGGCACGCGGTACGTGGTGAGCACGTGATCGAGCCGGAACAGCATCGCGTTGTCCGCAGTCCGCTGGCTCGGGCTCGGTCCGAGGACCACGTGGCTGGGTTCGCAAGCGACACCTACAAGGACGAGGACCGCCGCAGCTCGCATCGCGCGCAGCATCTCGCGTTGCAGTGCTCGTCGTACGAACAACGGTGTTACGCGGTGTGACTCACGCCTCGCGCATGCCGGGCGCCTCACGGCCGGTCGACGCGACATACTCTTCGTAGCTGCCGCCGTAGACCCGCGGCCCGGCCGACGTCAGCTCGAGCACGCGGGTCGCGAGCGCGCGCAGGAACTGGCGATCGTGCGACACGAAGATCAGCGTGCCGCTGTAGTCGGCCAGCGCGGTGACGAGCGCGCGCTTCGTGACGATGTCGAGATGGTTCGTCGGCTCGTCGAGCACGAGTAGATTCGGCGCGTCGTGCATCAACTTCGCCAGCGCGACGCGGGCGCGCTCGCCGCCGGACAGCACGCGGATCGGCTTGAACACGTCGTCGTCGTGAAACCCGAACGCACCGGCCAGCCCGCGCAGCGTGCCCTGATTCGCGAGCGGCGCGTGCGCCTCGAGCTCTTCGAGCACGGTGCGGTCGCTGCCGAGCCCGTCCATCACGTGCTGCGCGTAGTAGCCCATCGTCACCGACGCGCCGATCGTCGAGCTGCCGGCATCGGGCGGCAGGCCGCCCGCGATGATCTTGAGTAGCGTCGATTTGCCGGCGCCGTTCTCGCCCATCACTGCCCAGCGCTCGGTGCGCTGCACCGTCATCGTCAGGCCGTTGTGGACGACGCGCGAGCCGTAGGCCTTCGCGATCTTGTCGAGCTTGACGACATCGTCGCCAGAGCGCGGCGGCACCTTCATATCGTAGGTCTTCTCGATGATCCGCTTCGGCGGCTCGACCTTCTCGATCTTGTCGAGCTTCTTCATCCGGCTCTGGACCTGCGCCGCCTTCGCGACGTG
>CAZDGY010000280.1:0-7674 GCA_964504685.1 uncultured Kofleriaceae bacterium
GCGCCGACAACCTCGGCGAGGCGAGCCAGCTCGTTCATGAACGAGATCCTCGTGGCCAACATCGCGTTCGCAGCGTACTTGGTCAGCTCGGCGGAGCGGATATCCATCGTCTGCAACCGATCGCCGGTCCGCATCACGCCGCGATATAGCTCGCGCAAGACTTCGAGTGCTCGCGGCTCGTCGACTCCAACGATCACACGCGCGGGCTTGAGGAAGTCGTTGACCGCATCGCCTTCTTTGAGGAACTCGGGATTCGACGCAACCGCGAATTCGTGACGCGCGGTCGAAGCTACCGCCTCCTTCACCTTGTCCGCGGTTCCGACCGGTACCGTGCTCTTCGTTACGACCACCGTGAAACCGTCGATCGCGCGCCCGATCTCTCGCGCCGCTTCGAGTACGAATTGCAAGTCGGCGCTACCATCTGGACGCGACGGCGTCCCGACTGCAATGATCGCAACCTTGGCGCCGCGCACGGCTTCGGCGGTCGACGCCGTGAACTTGAGCCTGCCGAGCTTGGCGTTGCGCTGGACGAGCTCGGGCAAGCCCGGCTCGTGGATCGGGATCTCACCGCGCCGCAACGCTTCGACTCGCTCGCTGTCGATGTCGACGCACGTCACCTCGTTACCGAAGTCGGAGAACCCCGCGCCGCTCACGAGGCCGACGTACCCGGTGCCGACGACCGCTATCTTCATAGGCCGACGCTACGCCGAACCCGCAAGCAGTGCGAGCACGCGCTGTAGCGACTCTGCAGGCGACTCGAGGTCGGTGCGCAGCTCGAGGTCGGGGTCGGGCGGCGGTTCGTACGGGTCGGAGATGCCGGTGAAGCGCGGTATCTCGCCCGCTCGCGCTCGCGCGTAGAGGCCTTTGACGTCGCGCGCCTCGACGGTCTCGAGCGGCGCGTTGACGTAGATCTCGTAGAACCGATGGCCGGCCGCGCGGCTGAGCTCGCGCACTTCGCTGCGGGTCGCGGCATACGGCGAGATCGCCGACACGATCACGAGCACACCGTGGCGAGCGAGCAACCGGGCGACGTAGCCGATGCGATGGACGTTGATGTCGCGGTCTTGCCGCGAGAATCCGAGGCCGGCAGACAGGAACTTGCGGACCTCGTCGCCGTCGAGCAGCTCGATCGGTCGGTGCGGTGCGAGCTCGGCTGCGAGTGCGCTAGCGAGCGTCGACTTACCGGCGCCCGAGAGGCCGGTCAGCCACACGATGCCGCCGATGGCCACCGCTAGTCCGGAACGAGCTGGAGGCCGATCTGGAAGCTCGCTTCGGTCGCGTCGCCGTCTTTGTCGTGCGGGATCGGGAACCGCCAGCTGCCCATCAACCCCGAGATGCACTCGTCGACTTCGCCGGCGAAGCCGTGCGCCGCGCCCTTCGTGGTGCGACCGGTCTCGTTGATCGTCAGCGACAGCATGACTTTGCCGCGCGCGCTGGCGTCCTTCTTCAAGTACTCCTTGTAGCAGCGCTTCAGGCCCGCCATGTACGCGGTCTGAATCTTCGCGAGCACCGCGTCGGGCGTCAGCGTCGTCTCGTCGATCGCGTTCTTCTCTTGTACGGTGATGCGGCCGCTCGGCGCGTGCTCGACCTTGGGGCCGCCGGCGGTCTCGATCCCGCCGCTGGCGAGGCCAGGCCCCGAGCCGGTGCCGACGCGCGGATCGCCGTTGCCGCGTGAACCGCGCCCCGAGCCCCCGCCGACCGCGACTTGCTTGCCGGTCTCTTTGACGTCGGCGATCTGCTGGCTGAGGTCGGCGCCGGGACGGCGCTTGCTCATATCGCCTTCGCTCGTGCCGTTCGAGCCTTCGCCGGTGAGCAAGTCGGCCATCGCCTTGGCCTGCTCTTCTTGCATTGCGACGTTCTGCTTCTGATCGCGACCACCGCCGTCGTCGGCTTTCGTCGGCGTCGCGACCACGGGTTTCGAGACCTTCGTATCGGCCGGCTTCTTGTCGCCGGTGTCGGCCGGCGTCGCGACCGCGGGTTGCGGCGGCGGCTGCTCGTAGGTCGGCTGATTGAACGTGACGTCGTATGCGCTCTCGATCGTGCCGCCGCCCTTTTCGGGATCGATCGACCACGCGACGATCACGATCGCGAAGTGGATGATGATCGAGGCGCCGAGGATCACCGACAGCCGCGGATCGAACCGATCGGCGAGCGTGCCGCGGACCGACGCAGGCAGCATCGGCTTGGGCTGACGCGGCGGCTCGGTCACGAACTGGAACAGCACGGTCAAGTCGCCGAGCGACAGCTTGCCGCGCGAGCTATCGCCGAGCGGAACCTGCCAGTAGTCGCCCATCTGCTGCGCGCCGCGGCCCTTCAACACGTCGAGCGTATTGACGTTGCCGCCGTCGGACAGCCGGCCGTCCATGTTGTTGAGGAACCGCAGGTAGTACTTGCCCTGATCGAGCGCGAACAACGTGAACTCGAGCGGCAGGCCCTCGACCGGGATCGAGAACGTGTTCTTCATCGACTGACCGATCGACACGCTCGTGCGCTCGCGGATCAGTCGCTCCTCGACGATCTTGCCGCCGAGCAAGACGCCGATGCGCAAGATGCGTTGCCGAGGCCCCGCAGCGAGGTTCGGTGCAGCGCTGCCCGGCGGGCGCGGCGTCGCCATTAGAACGGCGCCTTCTTCACGCTCTGAATGATCAGCGGCATGAAGTCCTGCTTGAGGCTCTCCCACTCGTAGCCGATGTCACGCGGGGTCGCGACGTACACGACGCTCGGCCGCGGGACCTTGCCGCACACCGACACGACGGTGTCGATCACGGTGACCGGCTTGCCGTTCTGATACTCGATGTGGAACTTGCCCTGCTTCTTCTCGCTGCCGACCGTGTCGTCTTCTTGGCAGCCTTCGGGCTTGTCCGCGTGGGCGCGCGGCACCGCGATGCCCGTAGCGAGCACGACCGCGAGGGCGAGCGCCCCAAAGCGCGAGTCAGACCTCATGGGAGAAATCATGGTGTGCCTCCGGCCTTCGCGCCAGCCTTTGCTTTCTTGGTCGCGCGCTTGATCGCCTTGTCGACGTCCTTCATCCGCTCGCCATAGAGCTTGATGTCGACGCCCGGCATGTTCTTGTACTGATCCAAGAACCCTTTCGCGGCGTTAAGCCGGGCCATCGTATCGAGCGAGCCGCCGCCCGACGGGAACGGGTCGGAGTCGAGATAGAGCAGCGCGAGGTCGTAAGCCGCCGGTCCGTAGTTCGGGTTGACCGCGAGCGCGCGCTTGTACGTCGCTTCGTCGGTCGTGATCAGTGTGTTGCGATCTTCCGAGCCGATCGGGTAGTCGGCCGAGTGGCCGCGATAAGCCGACGCCAGCGACGACATCGTCACCGCATCCGCGCGGCCCAGCTCTTTGGTCAGCTTCTCGAACGTCGCTTGCGCCTCGGTGTACTGCTTGTTTTGCAGCTGGTGCTCGCCGAGGTCGACGAGTGCGCTCGCAAAGCTCGGGTTGATCTTCACCGCGTTCTGAAACGCGAGCACCGCTTGGTCGGGGCGATTCGTGTGGTCATAGACCAAGCCGTAGACGTAGAACACGTTCGCGTTCTCTTTCGCCGGCGGGCGCTGCTTGAACATGTCGTCGAGCACGAGCTCGGCGGTGTCGTACTTCTTCTGGTGGTAGTACGCGAACGCGACCATCGCGCCAGCGTCGATGTTCGCCGCATCGATCGCGAGCGCAGCGCGCGCCTCGCGCAGCGCGGTGTCGGCATCCGGCGTCGGCGCGCTAAGCGCTTGCTTCGCCACGCTGAGGTGCTGATCGACTTGCGCCTTGGCTTGGGCCGGATCGGGATCGGCGTTCGGCAGCGTGACGCTCATCGCTGGATCGGGCGGCAACGGCGCGACCGGGCCGCCGACTGCCATCGAGTTGCTGCCGCCGCCGGCGCCGCTGCTGGCGCCAGCGCCGCCTGGATCGTTCGGCGGTGTCGTGCCGCCGGTCATGCCACCGGCGCCGTCATCCGCACTGCCGGCGGTCGCGGCCGGCGGGGTCGTCGTAGGTTTCTTCGGGCTGCCACCGCACGCGACGAGCGCGGCGAACAGGAAGGTTGCGAGCGTCTTCATGGCCGATCCGTCCCTTCCACCAGCTCCTGGCGCAGCACGTGGAACTCGTCCGGGAACTCGCGCGCGAGGTTCTCGACCGCGTGCTGGCTCCACTTGTTCGAGATGCCGCCGGCCTTCGCCTTCTCGTAGACGTCTTGCCAATCGGCCTTCGCCTCGTCGAGATCCTTCTTCAACGCTGCATCGCGCGCCGCTTCGAACGCTGCCACGACGTCGTCGTTACCCTGGATGATCTTCGGGATCGGGAAGTTCGCGATCTTCTGCGCGCGGTCGTACTGGATGTCGCCGAACCGCACCTTCGCCGCCATCGACGCTTCGAGCACGCCGAACTGATCGAGCTCGATGTAGTTGTCTTCGGCCTTCTTGCGGGTCGACTCGATCGAGCCTTTCTGCGCTTCGATCTGCGCCTTGACCTGCTTGACGTCCTTGCTAGTGATCTGCCGCGTGATCTGCAGCGGCGACCACACGCGGTCGTAGTAATCCTCGGCGGCGTTGATCGCGAACTGAGCGGCGAGCTTCGCGCCTTTGGAGCCCTTGGTCGCGCCGTGCGACTTCCATGCGTCGATCGCGTCCTTCTCGGCGGCTTTGGCCTGCGGCGTACGGCCCTTGCGGTGCCACAGCTCGGCGGTGTCTGCGTACGACTTCACGTAGTCGTCTTCGTTGCCGGCGTCGCGACCGTAGCGCGAGCGCCAGCGATCGAGCGCATCGACCAGGCTGCCGACGTCGCCCGACTGGCGATAGATGCCGGCGATCGACCACTGAGCGCGATCCTGCTTGCGGTGGTCGGGCTCGATCCGCTGGTACTGACCGTAGAGGTCGATCGCCTTCTTGAAGTCGCGGTTGAGCTCGGCGGCGAACGCGGCGTTGTACATCGCGTCGAGGCCGATCTCGTCGAGCGTGCGCGGCTTCTCACCCGGAAGCGGCTTCGGAGCCTTGATGCCGAGGCGCTTGGCCTTCTTCGTCGTCTCGTACAGATCGAGGTAGGTCTTGACCGCGTCGTCGTAGTCGAACGCGGCTTGGTAGCTCGCCGCGGTCAGCCGCATCGAGTCGAGGTAGTACGAGCTATCCCGGAAGTTCTTCGCCGGGTTGTTCGTGAACTCCTTGAACAACTGGATCGCGGTCTTCGGCCGATCGCCGAGCTTGTAGCTGACCGCCGCGTTGTAGAGCGCGGTCGGCAGATCCTCGTCCTTCTCGGGCGCGGTCTTGTAGTAGCGGTAGTACGCCTCGGCGGCCGGAATGTACTGCTGCTTGTCGAACAGGATGCCGGCCTGCTCGAAGTTGATGCTCCGACCGACCCCGACCGCGTGCTTGATCGCGGCTTCGTCGCCGCACTGGTTCTGGATGAACGCGTTGTTCGCGGCTCGCAGCGCTTCGATGTTGCCCTGCGCTTCGTAGATCGCGAGGATGTCGTCCTTCGCGCGCGACGCCGGCGCGACCGAGTTCTTGTCGTGCGGATCGGGCGGCGGCGCGTGACAGAACTGGTCTTCCACCTTCTTGAACCGCGCGATCGCGTCGTCGATGTGGAAGTAGACCTGGCTGATCAGCGCGGCGTTGATGCCCTGCTGCGGCGCGGCCTGCGGGTCTTGCACGATGTTCTGGTAGTTGTCGTACTCGGCCTGGAGCTGGAGGTACGTTTCCGGAATCGGCTGCGGCGTCCACGGCTGCGGCGTCGCCTTGAGCTCGGCGAGCGTCGGGATCTTGAGCGGCAGCAACTTGTTCTCGGCGACCTCGCGATCCGCTTCGGCGACGTACGCCTGGAGGATCGAGCGCGCGGCCTCGATGTAGTGCGAGTTGCCGATGTCGCGGTGATCGCGCACCCACTTGTACTGCGCGATCGCCTCGGGGTAGCGCTCGCTGTAGAACAGCGCCTCGCCCTCGAGGAAGTTGAACTCGTAGACGTAGTCGGAGTCGCGATAGTTATCGAGGAACTGGCGATAAAGATCGACCGCCTTGCCGTACATCGCGATGTAGTCGGCCTTGGCCTGCGGATCCTTCTTGCTGGCGGCGTCGTAGTCCTTGCGCATCACGCTCGCGGCGGAGTGCGTGTTGCGAGCGGCGGCGTACAGTGCGCGCTCCGAGATCCGGCGCTGGCTCTCCATCGCTTCGCGATTCTTCTCGTTCGCGATGTACCAAGCCGTTCCCGGCGCGTAGCGCGTGGCGAGCTGGCCAGCCGCTTCGTCGGCGGCGTACTTGTCGCCCTTGAGCTCGAACGCGTTGACGATCTCTTGGTGGACCGTCGGGTTGTGGGGATCGAGCTCCCACGGCGGACCGATCGCGATCTTGAAGCAGTCGACCGCTTGATCGTACGCTTGGAGATCTTCGAACGCTTTGCCCAACGAGACCCACACGTCGCGGACGTGCGGCTCGTTCTCGCGACCGGCGTAGAATTTCTTCGCGCGGTCGAACGCCTTCGTCGGATCGGTGTCGGTCTCGCCTTCCCAAGGATCGGTGAACGCGACCGCGATGTACTGGATCGACTCTTCGCGCAGCTCGAGCGGAGGCGGGTTACCAGCCGCGACGATCTGATCGTACAGCTTGACGCTGTCGTCGAACCGCTTGATCGAGTCGAGCAGGAAGTCGCGTTTGTAGTAGCTCCACGCGAGCTTGTAGAGCGACTCGGCGTAGAGCCGCGATTCCTCGCCGCCGTTCGCGACCTTGAGGTAGGCGGCGATCGCTTCATCGAGCTCGCCTTGAATCGTGAAGTGATAGTCGGCGATGCCGCGCACCCACGCATGGCGAACGAGCTCGGGCTCGGCGCCAGGATACGGCTGACAATCGGCGTACGGATCGCGCAGCTGCTTGGACTCGACGCGCTTGATCGCCTCTTTGTGGGTAGGCACCGCGGGTGGCGTGTCGGTCCACTTGTATTTGTTCGCGCAGGTCAGCGCGAGGAACACCTCGAGCGAGCGCCGCTCGTCCTTGGTCTTGCCGTAGTACGCGAGCAGGTACAGCGTCTGCGGCGTCTGGCGGTACTTCGGGAACTTCGACAGGATGTCGAACCACAGCGACAGCGACTTCGAGTAGTCGGCGACGATCTCGGCCTGATCCGGGGCGGCAGCGCCTTGCTTCTCGCGCTCGGCGAATCGCGCGTCGACGTCATCGTTCGCCTGATCGAGATACAGATCGGCGAGCTGGTACATCTTGTCCGGCGTGTACTGCTCGTGATCGGGATGATCCTTTAGGAACTTCTCGATGATCGCGATCGTGTCCGCGTGTCGCTTCGTGCGATCGACCTCGGTCTTCGAGATCCGATCGGCGTAGCGCTTCTCGAGGTCGCCGGTGCGGCTGTCGAAATCGACCTTCGCGATCGCGCGCATCCGCTTGTCGTGCTCGTCGGCCGAGCGCTGGAAGTCCACCCAGTCGTGCTCGACGCCCTTTAGCGCCTCCATCTCCTTCGGCGTGAGCTGCATCGGCGTCACGTTGACGCTGACCGGTCGCGCTGGAGGTTGTGGCTGCGTCCCGGTAGCCGGCGGCGGAGTGGGTGTGCCGAGGCCAGGTCCGGTCGCGGGCCCGTCGGCGACCGGCACGGGGTTTGGGCTCGGGGACGGTGCCGGAGACGGCCCTGGAGCCGGCGCCGGTTGCGCGTTGACGACGCTCGCGATCGCGACCGCGAGCAACGACCAGC
>CAZDGY010000281.1:0-7655 GCA_964504685.1 uncultured Kofleriaceae bacterium
GATCGAACGCCTCGCGCCGGTCGATCTCTCGGTGTTGATCACCGGCGAGACCGGATGCGGCAAGGAGCTGGCCGCGACCGCGATCCACCAGCTGTCGCGGCGCCACACCCACCAGCTGGTGTCGCTAAATTGTGCGGCGATCCAGGACACGCTCGTCGAGAGCGAGCTGTTCGGCCACGAAAAGGGCGCGTTCTCCGGAGCCGTCGGCTCGAAGAGCGGCCTGATCGAGGCCGCGTCGGGCTCGACGTTGTTCCTCGACGAGGTCGGCGAGCTCGCGCTCACCACTCAAGCCAAGCTCCTGCGCGTGCTCGAGACGCAGCGAGTTACTCGAGTCGGTGACGTCCGCGAGCGGCAAATCGATATCCGGATCGTCGCCGCGACCAACCGCGATCTCGACGCCGATATCGCGGCGGGTCGGTTTCGCGAGGATCTGTACTTCCGGCTGTCCGGCGCCACGCTTCACCTCCCGCCGCTGCGCCAACGGCTGCGCGAGCTGCCGCTGCTCGCCGCGTCGTTCCTCGACGACGCGTGCCGGCGCAACGGCCGGGCGATGATGGCGATCTCGGATGGCGCGATGACCGCGTTGCTCGCGTACTCCTGGCCCGGCAACGTTCGCGAGCTCAAGAACCTGATGCAGTACGTCGCAGCGGCGCACCAGAGCGATGCGCTCACCGCGGATCATGTGGCCGAGCGGTTGTCGCGCAACCCGCGACCGACCGGGCGGATCACTCCGTTGGTGACTGCGCCGTCGCAGTTCCGTCCGCTCGCAGACGAGCTCCGCGAGCTCGAGATCACGCGCATCCGCGAAGCGCTCGATGCGACCGGCGGAAATCAGACGCGAGCCGCAGGCCTGCTCGCGATGCCGGTGCGCACGTTCTTCGAGAAGGCGAAGCAGCACGGCCTGACGCCGAAGAAGAAGCGCGAGGGCGACGCTTGAGCCGACCGCCGGCGGCTCGGCGCGTTTAGGACTTCGAGCCCGTGGGGCATCGCAAGGTCAACCCGGTGCAGTCCGGCGGTCTCCAGTCCGATCCGCCGTTCGCGTTGGTGGCGCCGGCCGGCTTCAACTCTCTGATCACGTTCTGCAACAGCTTCAGCCGCTCGCCTGCTTTGGGTTTCTTCATGACTGCATGATGAGCAATCGTTAGGCCACTCTGAGCGTCGGCGCCCGGTCAGAGATTCATAGGCTTGACCGGTCGCGACTGTACGTTCGTTGCAAACCTTGCAGACCTTGCAGGCAGGTCCAGCAAGCGGTTAGGGCAACGAAAGGTCCGGTACCGGGAACCTAGGCGACCATTCACGTGCTCCACCTACATCGGAGAGCACCCACGACGTTCCGTCATGATTTCCATCGACCGCATCCGCCCCGCCGAAGATCAACAGCGGTCGGAGAGTCGCGAGGTCCCACAATCGCGCGGTGTCGTCGCGGCTCGCGGTCACGAACAGGCGATCCCCGAGAAACGATCCCCGGACGACTTGATCGGAGTGGCCCTCGAGCGATCCCACCCGCGATAGGTTCTCGGCATCCCACACGGTCGGCGAGCTCCCGCCAACCGCCACGATCAGCTTGCCATCGGAGCTTAGCCGCACCCCAAACAAGGCGCCGGTGCCTTCGAGCTTGGCGGTCAGTGTTCCGGTCTTCAGATCCCAGATTCGCACGTACTGATCTTGGCTCGACGCGAGCAAGCGATCGCGCCGTGCGTCGAGCGCGATCCCGGTGACATACCGCTTGCCCGCGTCGAACGTCGTGCGAGCGTGCGGAGCTGCGAGCTGCTCGGCGGTGATCGTGGACGCGCCGAGTCCGTAGGTCGCCGCGAACAGCCAGCCGCCATCCGCGTCGAAGTCGATCGCGACGACCCCGCCGGGCAGGTGATCGATCGTCGCGTCGAGGTGCCGCCGCGGGACATCCCATAGCCAGACCGCGTCCTCGCCGCCCGCTGCGAGCTGGCCGGTCGGGCTCACCGCGATAGCCAGCACGCGCGCCGGCTGTGCGATCTCGGCTATGAGGGCACACGTTTTGGAGCTCCAGATTCGGACGCTGGGCTCGACGCTGTCGGTCGTCGCGATCCACGAGCCGTCGCGGCTCCACGCAAGGCCGAACACCGGGATCGGAGCTACGGCATGACACGTGACGTGGCCACCGTCGACGACGGCCAGTGACTTGTCCCGCGTGATCATCGCGATCGTGTGGCCGTCCGGTCCGTATGACACGTTGCTCGTGGGCAGCTCATTGTCGTCGAACGGTGTTTCGATCGGTTGGAACTGCTGCGCGGCGGCCATGTCCCACAGGATCGCCCGATGGTCCCACGACGCAGTGACGGCTCGCGCTCCGTCGGGGGCTAGCGCCACTGCGGACACTTCGTTGGCATGGCCGCCGAGCTGGCCCAAGAGCAATCCGCTCGACACCGTCCACAGCCGCACGCTGCCGTCGGAGCACGCGGTGACGACAATCTTGCCATCAGGCGAAAACCGGACGACCGTGATCCTCGCGGTGTTGCCGACGAGCGAGGCGCGCGAGCTCGCGGAGGCAACGTCCCATAGCTCCGCGGTCGCGTCGTCGCTTGCGGTGGCGATCGTCGCACCATCCGGTGAGATCGCGATCGCTCCGATCGCCTTTGCATGCAACGCAGGCCTCGAGCTCGTCCTTCCATCGGGGTGCAGCACGTCGAGCTCGCCGTTCGCTGTTCCGAGGGCGACCATCGCCCCGGTCCGGTCGACCGCGCCGGATCGAAAGCCCGCGCTCGACTTCACGTCGGACTGCTCGGTGAAGCGGTCACTGTCCCAGATCATCGCGTGGCCGTAGTCGTCCCACGTGGCGAGACGCTTTCCGTCGGCGCTGAACGCAGCTCCGACGACGCCGTGATGACCCGCGAGATCGCGAACGAGCTTGCCGTCGGGCATGCTCCAGATCCGAACCAAGCACTGGTCGCGGTCATCCGGCCCAGCGGCCAGCAGCAAGCTCCCGTTCGGGCTGAACATCACGTGGTGGATGGTCGCGGTGACCCCGAGCGCGGCGATCTGACGGCGGCCGGTGACGTCCCACAGCCGCACCGTGATGTCGCGCCCGCCGACCGCGAGCAGCTTGCTGTCGGGACTGAACGCGACGGCTTCGGCCGCCCCGTCGAGATGGATCACCTCGAGCGCGTTGCCGGTCGTCGCGTCCCAGAGCCGCGCGGTGCCGTCGGCGCTCGCCGTCGCGATCAGCTTTCCGTCGGGGCTGTACACGACGTCCCACAGCTTGTCGATGTGACCCTCGAGCGTGGCGGCGCGCGCGCGTGTCGGCCGCAGTGCCTCTTCGATCAGCAAGCGATTCGCCGAGCCGGTCTCGCCCATCCGGTACGCCTTGTTCAGAAGCGGCAGCGCGCCGAGCTTGTCGCCTTGCAACATGCGCAGCCGACCCTGGTCGAACATCGAGTCTCGTAGCAGCGCCTCGGCCTTGCCACGCTCGTCTTGCGCGATGCCGTTGGCTCGCCACAACACGACGAGGAACACCGCCGAGATCACGAGCGTGGCGGTCACGATCGCGCGGCGGAGCCGGCGACCGCGCGCGGCTTCGTCGCGGCTCGCGTTCGCGAACGCGAGCTCGAGCTCGGTGAGCGCTACACGCGCGCGCAGGCGTTCGAGCTCGGCGAGTAGATCGCCGCGCCAGAGCAGCTCGCGCGGACGGCGGCGCTCGTCCCACTGCTTCGCGGCGGCGACGGCTTGCTCGCGTGTACGAGTGTCGGCGGTGTTCTCTCGAGTCCATTGCAACAGCCTCGGCCATGCGGAGATCAGCGCCTCGTGAATGATCTCGATGTGAGACTCGGCTTCGCCATCGACCGCGAGCAGACGCGCCGCGACCAGTTGGTCGATCACCGTATCCGCGCGCGAGCTCGCGAGGCGCTGACGGAGCTCGTCGACCGCCAGCACTGCGCGGGTCTTATCCGCGGTCACGAGGTGGCGAAACGCCTCTCGCGCGATCCGCTGGTCGTCGTGGACCAGCGCCGAGAACGTAGTCTCGGCGTGCTGCCCGAGCGCACCGCCGACCCCGCCCATCGCGTCGTAGGCCTTCCGCGTCAGCTGGCGAAACCGCCGATCGCGCAGCTCCCATAGCCGCGAGGCAGTGAACGACAACAGCGCGAGGGCGCCCGGGCGATCGGCGACCGCGTCGACCATGTCGCGGGCGAGCTCGTCATCCGACAACGCGTAGCCGGCGCGGCGAGCCGGCTCGACGATCGTGCGGGCGAGGTCATCGCGCGACGGGTTGCCGAGCAGGAACAGCGCGGGCGACAGCACCGGTCGGAGCGGGACGAGCGCTTCGACGTGCATCAAGAAGTCATCGCGCACGGTACACACGACCCGGGTCGCGCCATCTGGAGCCGCCGATAGTCGGGCGAGCACGGTGGCGAACCGCATGCGCTCGGCGACGTTGTCGCACAGCGTGAACAGCTCCTCGAGTTGGTCGACGACGATCACGATCTCGCCTCGGCCTGCCGCTCTCGTCACGGACACCGCCGCGCTGTCTGGCGCGTGCGCGAAGAGCGCGCGGAGCTCGTCGGCGGCGTGGCCCGCGCTTGCGAGCTTCGAAGCGAGCGTGGTCAGCGGCGCCACCCCCGGGCGGAGCGAGATCGCGCGCCAGCCCACCGGGAGTCCGGGAACGACGCCGGCATGGATGAACGAGCTCTTGCCCGCACCCGACGGGCCGACCACGATCTGCAGCGCTTGGCGGCGCAGCCGATTGATGAACGCGTCGATCTCCCGCTCGCGACCGACGAACCGGTCCGCGTCCGCCGTCGCGAACGACGCGAGGCCGAGGAACGGTGCGCGATCATCTCGACCGGGGCCAGCTTCTCGATCGAGCTCGCCTAGCACGTTGTCGGCGAACCAGTCCCACACGCCGGGGTCGTAGTGATCGAAGTTCGCGGGCGCGGCGCTGAGGCGCGCACCATGGCGGCCCCGGCCCTCGAACGCGAACATCTCGAGATCGACGCCGACCGACGGAGCGGCGACTTGGAGTAACGGGAACAACGCGAGTGCGAATCGGCCCTCGCGGTCGATGAGCAGTGGCTGACCCTCGACCAACTTGACCTCGCGAACCACCGCCAACGTGCGGTGCTGGCGACGAAGTCCCATCCACCGCTCGGGCACGCCGTCTTGCGGCACGACGAGCGCGTAGTCGAGCACGAACTCGGATGCGCGCATGAGCTTCGAAAGCCCGGTGACGAGTTGCGCGACCTGCGACCGCACGATGTCCTCGGTGCCTGCATGATCGGTCGACGGCCGCATCCGCAGGACCGGATCGAGCGCATCGTCCCCCGAATCAGCGTGCGGGACGAGCAGAGCGACGAGCTCGGGGACCGGATGCGTGCCCGGTCGCTCGGCGAATGGCCGCACCAGCAGACGCAGCAGCTTGATCCGTTCGTCCTCATCGAGCTCGCGAGCGCGCAACGCGCGGAGTAGCTCGCGCACGCTCGGGTCGTCGCGCTCGGTTCTTACTTGCGCGCGCGCCGACAGCGCGATCACCAGGAAGTAGCGGATCAACCCGCGAAAGAGGTCTCGTGCGGCGTCGCGCGCTTGGTGGGCGTTGCGCGCTCCATCTAGTGCGGCGACACCTTCGGCGAGGCTCTGCGGGGCCTCGGCCAGCCACGTATCGCGTACCGCTTCGTCGAGCCGCGGCAGATCCTCGGGGACCACACCGAATCCGGCCGCAGCGCGCAACATAGCCGCGAGCTCGAGTGCGGTTGCGGGACGATCCTCGGGGCGCTTCGCCATCGCTCGTTCGAAGAACCGATCGAGTGCAGGGGGAAAACCCGCGCCGAGCGGCGGCACGGCTTCGTTGCAGTGCAGAAAGGCGAGCGCCGGGACGGTCGGTGCCGAGAACGGGCGACGTCCGGTGACCGCCTCGTAGGCGACCACCCCGAGTGCGTACAGATCCGCTCTCGGGCCCACCGTCGTCGCGTCCGTCCATTGTTCGGGTGACATGTACGGCGGCGAGCCGATCGTCGCGTTCGCTTGGGTCAGTGGAGCACCGCGCGCGTCTTGTTTGACCGGCTGGTCCCCAGGCGCCAACGTTGCGACCTCGGACGGCACCAGTGCGGCGCGCGGCGGCGGGCTGGGAACTGTCTTCGCGGTGACATCGAGTGCGGTAGCGCTGGCGGCTTCGTCCGACCCCGGACTCGAGACCGCTGGCGACGCGGCGGGTTCGGAGTTGTCGGGACCGAGGACCTTGGCGATGCCGAAGTCGAGGAGCTTGGGCAGCAATCGGCCGGCCCGCTCGATGACCATGATGTTCGACGGTTTGAGATCGCGATGCACGATCCCGCGCTCGTGCGCCGTCTGCACGACCTCGGCGACCCGTTCGAAGAACGGTACGAGCTGGCTGAGCGGCAGCGGGCCGCGATCGCGCAACCAGATATCGAGCCCGGTGCCGTGGACCAGCTCCATCGCGATCCAGAACAGACCGTCATCCTTCTCTACGCCGAACGCGTAGATATGTGCGGCGTAAGGATGATCGAGCCGCGATGCGAGCTGCGCCTCTCGCATGAAGCGCTGCAACACGATCTCGCTATCGCGCAGCGCATGATGGAGGACCTTGATCACCGCTTCGCGGCCAAGCAGCGGTTGTTCGCAGCGATACACCGCGCCGAATCCGCCTTCGCCGATGCGTTCGCGCAACACGAACTCACCGAGCGCACGTCCACAGAGCGCGTCGTGGTCCACTACGTCCTATCGTAGTCCAGATAGCGATCGAGCGGTTCCTGGCGCGCGTGACGGGATATACTCGTCGTGTTGCGCCAGCGTTGCGTTCTCCGTGCAGTCTCGCATCTCTGGCTTGCACTGGCAGTGCTGGTCGCCTTCGCATGCGGGCGAATCGACTTCGGCGTCGGAACCGCACCATGCGCGAGCGCTGCCGATTGCGACGACGGCAATCCGTGCACCGACGACACGTGCGTCGCCGGCAGCTGCCAGCACGTCGACAACAGCGCTCCCTGCGACGACGGCGACGCGTGCACCGTTGGCGATCAGTGTACGCTCGGCGTGTGTGGCGCGGGCGCAGCGACTGGCTGCACCGCGCAGCCGCGCGTGATCGACCGATCGGTCGGCGTCAGCGACGGATCGGCGCTGGTCGTCGGCACGGGCGCGCTAGCGATTGTCGGAACGACCGCGACTTTCGCCACCGCGTTGCCCGACAACATCGGGGTCGGCGATGCCCTCGAGTACGACTCGAATGGTGACGGTGCGCCGGACGCGCTCGCGTTCATCCACGGCCGTCTATCCGCGCAGGTCTACCTCGTGCGCGACAGCGCGGGCGCGACGCCGTTGGCGACGGCGAGCGCGACGACCGGGTGGTCGCTGTTCCGCGCCTACCTGTCGCTTGCGGACGCGGTCGACATGGTTGACGGTGGCACTCACAATCCCAACATCACGGTCGCCGCATTTGACGGCTACGGCGCCGGCCGCGACCTCGTCGCGAACAACGAGCAGTGGAGCTTCGCGTGTTACGACGATGGCGCGGTCGACTCCGTCGGAGTCGAAATCTGCGACACGATGTACGCACGATCGTGCACGACCGGCTGGACGACCGACGCCAGCCACTTCCTGCGAATCTCCACCCCGACCGACCCGAGCGAGGTCGGCACGAGTCAGCGCCACCGCGGCACATGGGGCACCGGCTATCA
>CAZDGY010000282.1:0-3693 GCA_964504685.1 uncultured Kofleriaceae bacterium
CACGACGCTTGCGCTGGTGCATGGAACCTCCGCGGGGCTGCACAGCAATGAGCGTGCCCTCACGGACGTCTCACAAACTTCAGTGATTTACCGAAAGAACTTTTCGCAAGAGTGACAACAAACGTCACTTTCGCTGCCGTTTTCCGGCGCGAGTGACAAACCGCGGCTCGTGAGTTACGCGCGGGTTAGTAGGTGCCGACCGGCGGCTTCTTCATCACCACCGACGGATTGCCCGAAGCGTCGAGCGTGCCGTGCAGTGAGTACGTCGCCGGGTTCGCGTCGCAGTCGGTGTTACCGATGCCGTAAGCGTCGAACGAGGTCGCGTTGTTCGACTTGAACGAATAGCCGTAGCTGCTCTCTTCACCGACCGAGAAACCCATCAGCACCCAGCCCGCGTCGCTCTTGAACGCGGTCGGCGTGGCGGTACACCGGTTGATGATCTTGGTACCGGGGGTTGTCTCGGTGCCACCCATCAGGCCGCAGCAGCCGAGGGTCGTGCTCACACCCGTTGGTAGGAACGCGCCGTCGGTCATCGTGAACGAGGCGCTGTCACCGTATGCGCGCTTCTGCAGCTTACCGATCGCGGACAACATCTCCTGCGCTTCGGTCGCGCGCGATTTGCGCATGTAGTCGAGGAACGCCGGGATGGCGACGGCCGCGAGGATGCCGATGATCGCAACCACGATCATCAGCTCGATCAGCGTGAAGCCTTTGCGTTTGGACACCATGGTGAGCGAATAAACTGGCGCCGATGGCAGCGCGCCCACGGTATTCCGACCGTGGGCGCGATGCGAGAGTCGTCCCTCCCCAGGGACCCGAGGCTTACCCGATCTTAGAACACGCCAGCGGCGGGCTTGATCAAGTTGACCGACGGGTTGCCAGCGGCATCAAGGGTGCCCTGGAGCGTGAACGTCGCCGGGACACCGTCGCAGTCGGCGTCGCCGATCGCGTACGCCGTGAACGCTGTCGCGGTTGTGGCAACGTACGAGTAGCCGTACGCGCTCTCTTCACCGACCGAGAAGCCCATCGCGTTCCACGCCGCGTCGCCCTTGAACGCGGTCGGGGTCGATTTGCACTTGTTGTTGACGATCGTGCCAGGGGTCGTCTCCGTACCACCCTTCAAGCCGCAGCAACCGGTCGTCGTCGACACGCCGGTCGGGAGGAATGCGCCACCGCCGGTGCCTGGGGTGAACGACGAGTTCTCTCCATAGGCGCGCTTCTGCACCTTGCCGATCGCGTTGAGCTGCTCGCCGGCCTCCGTCGCTTTCGACTTCTTCATGTAGTCGAGGAATGCGGGGATCGCGACCGCGGCCAAGATGCCGATAATTGCGACGACGATCATGAGCTCGATCAGAGTGAAACCAGCCATCTTCTTGCGTTGCTTCATCTAGGTCCTCCTGGGTGAAGGCCTCTACAGCAACGAGCGTGCCGCGCGTAACCGCGCAGAACTCCGCCGCGCTGGTCGCGCTTCTCGGCGAGAGTGACGATTTGCGGCACCTCGCACTGCCAATCCACGCCGGGTAATCGTCGGGTAAGCGCGCGACTTATCGATCGACTTATCCTGGGGATTTTTCGGAGTCGATCATGCGGCTCCGTCGTCCTTGTCTTCGTCCGTGCCTTTGTCGAGCCCGAGCTTCTCGAGTCGATAGCGCAGCGAGCGGAAGCTGATCCCGAGCAGCGCCGCGGCGCGCTTGCGAACGCCACCGGTCTGATCGAGCGCGCGCGTTACCCAGTTCCGCTCGTAGTCGGCGAGCAGTCGATCGAGGTCGACGCCTTCGCTCGGCAGCGCGTTCGGGGCATCGTTACTCGGGCGCGATCCCGCCCGCGGATCCGGCAGGTCGCTTGCGCCGATCACCGGGCTCGAGCTCAGCGCGACCGCCCGCTCGATCATGTTCTCGAGCTCGCGGACGTTGCCGGGGAAGTCGTGGCTCTCGAGCTTGCGCATCGCTTCGGGCGTCAGCCGCGCGGTCCGACCATGCTCTGCGGCAAACCGCCGCAGGAAGTGCTCGGCGAGCAGCGGGATGTCTTCGCGGCGTTGCCGCAGCGGAGGGATCCGCACCTCGATCACGTTGAGCCGGTAGTAGAGGTCGGTGCGAAACGCACCGCGGCTGACCTCTGCCTCGAGCTCGCGGTTGGTAGCGGCGACCACGCGGACATCGACCTCGACCTCTTCGTTGCCGCCGACCTGCTTGATCTTGCGCTCCTGCAGCGCGCGCAGCAGCTTCACTTGCAGGCCGAGCGACAGCTCGCCGATTTCGTCGAGAAACAGCGTGCCGCCATCGGCTTCGTGGAACAGGCCGCGCTTGTCGACGACCGCGCCGGTGAACGAGCCCTTCTTGTGGCCGAACAGCTCGGACTCCATCAGCTCTTCGGGAATCGCACCGCAGTTGACCGCGACGAACGGCAGCTTCGCGCGCGAGCCCTCGCTGTGCAGCGCGCGCGCGACCAGCTCTTTGCCGGTGCCGCTCTCGCCGGTGATCAGCACGCTGGTCCGCGCCGACTGGATCTTGCCGATCAGCTCGAACACCTTCTGCATCGCGCGGCTCTTGCCGAGCAGATCCGCAAACCGGGCGCGGCCGGCGACTTGATCGCGCAGCGCGAGGTTCGCTTCGACCAGGGCTCGCTTCTCGAGCGCGCGGCCGATCACCGCGTTGATCTCGTCGACCTGGAACGGCTTGGTCAGGTAGTCGTAAGCGCCGAGCTTCATCGCGGCGAGCGCGGTGTCGGCGGTGGCGTACGCGGTGACCAGGATGACCTCGGGATCGATCGGCCCGGGCGTCGTGCCCGGCTGCGCGGCGTGGCGGACACCGCCCGACTTGATCGCCTTCAACAGGCCGAGGCCGTCGATCTCGCCCGGCATGCGCAGGTCGGTGACGACGATGTCGAATGGCTGATCGCGGAGCTTGCCGAGCGCAGCTTCGGCGTTCGAAACGGTCGTGACTTCGTGGCCATTGCGGCGCAAGCAGATCGCGAGGAACTCGCGCATCGACTGCTCGTCGTCGACGACTAAGATCGCGGCCACGGACCGACTATCGCACGCGGCGGGCAGGCGCCGATGAACTTCGCTATGATTGTCGCGATTGCGGCAGCGCGTCGCGCGATTCATGTTCGAGCGCGGCGGCCTCGTCGGGCTCGCCATCGCGGTCCTGTACGTGTGGCTCGCGCCCACTCACGTCGTCGACGGCGATAACGCGGAGTTCTGCACGCTCGGGACGATGGGCGGCGCCGCGCACCCGTCGGGCTATCCGCTCTACGTGCTGTACCTGCGCACGACCTCATGGCTGCCCGGGGCGAGCCCGGCGCACACCGCCGCGATCGCGACCGCGCTGCTCGCTGCGGTGGCGTTCGTCGCATTGCACGCGGCTTGTCGAGCGTGGGGCGCCAAGCCACTCGCGGCGACGTTGAGCGTCGCAGTGTTAGCCGGCGCGCCGGTCGTGCTCGCGATGGACTGCGAAGCCGAAGTGTTCGCGCTCAACGGCCTGGTCGTCGCGTGCGTGCTGTGGCTCGCGGCGCGCAGCGGACCACTCGTCGGGATCCGGCGCGGGCTCGCGCTCGGCCTCGTCGCCGGCCTAGGGCTATCGAACAATCTGACGTGCGCGCTGGTCGCGCCGATCGGGATCCTCGGCGTCGTGCGCGCGGTGCGCGAGGGCGGGGCGCGCGCGGCGGTTGCGGCCGCGATCGGGCTGGTCGCAG
>CAZDGY010000282.1:3703-7641 GCA_964504685.1 uncultured Kofleriaceae bacterium
TGACGCCTTATCTCTATCTGCTCGTCGCGCCGGAGCACCAAGGCTCGTGGGGCCACATCACGAGCCTATCCGATGTCGTCGGCGTCATCCTGCGCCGCGAGTACGGTGGCCCGGGCGCGTTCGCCGGCACCGGGCCGGCGGTGCCGGTCGGCGATAGCTTGCTCGCGCTGTTATCGACGGTCGGCCGGACCTGGCTGTGGTTGCCTGCGATCGCGGGGCTCGTCGCGCTCGGCGATCGGATCGCACGCGCGTCCGAATCAGGTGAAACCCGCGTCGCGTGGGGCCTGTTGCTCGCGTGCATCGTGCTCGCCGGCCCGGTGCTCGTCACCCGGTTCGATGTCGCGCCCGAAGGCGTCGGCCGCTACGTGGTCGCGCGGTTTCATATCTTGCCGGCGCTGCTCCTCGCGCCCGCGGTCGCCGACGCGCTCGATCGCGCGGGCGGTTGGCTCGGTCGAACGTTGCCGGCACTCGCGCGCTCGGGGTGGCTCGGCCAAGTGCTCGGCGTGGTCGCGTTCGCCGCGGTCGCTGGTGCCGCGCTGCCTCACATCCTGCGCGTCCACGCGCCGGCGGTCGAATACCAGACCTCGAACACGCTGCACTCGCTGCCCGAGCGCGCGGTGGTGTTCGGCGTCGACGACGATGTCGGCGCGGTGATGAACTACGTGCAGGTCGTGCTCGGCGAGCGCCGCGACGTCACCTACGTCCACGTGCCGTTGCTCGGCTTGCCATGGTATCGCGATCGGATTGCCGCGCTCGGCATCGCCGACTCGGCGCATATGATCGAAGATGTCGTCGCGAGCGGTCGACCCGTGTTCGTCCAGCCCTACCTCAAGCAACCGCAGACGGTGCTGCCGCACTATCCGTACGGCGTGCTCGTGCGGATCCTGCCGGCCGACGTCGCGCCGCCGACGCTCGACGAGGTCGTCAAGCTCAACACCGAGGTCTACGCGAAGTTCGAGCTCGACTATCCGCGGCCGGGTCCCGACGACGAATGGCCGACGCTGATCCACACGCGCTACGCGAAGACGTGGCTCCGACTGGCGAAGCTGCTCGGCGAAGCCGGCCGCGCCGAGGAGGCCCAGGCCGCGGTCGACTACGCGCGCGCGATCGGCCCCCAGCCGTGAAGCGGCTACGCGAGCTGATGTTCGATCGCGGAGGGCTGCTCGGCCTCGTCGTGCTGATCGTCTACGCGTATCTCGCGCCGACCCACGTCGTCGACGGCGACAACGCCGAGTTCTCGACGCTCGGCACGATCGGCGGCATCGCGCATCCGTCGGGCTATCCGCTGTATCTGCTGATCTTGCGCGGGCTGTCGTGGGTGCCCGCGGCGAGCCCGGCCCACGCGGCGGCGCTCGCGACTACCGCGATCGGCGCGGCGGCCATCGTCATGTTGCACGCGGCGTGTCGCGCATGGGGCGCCAAGCCGCTCGCGGCGACGATCGCGTGCGCGATGTTCGCGGCAGCGCCGGTCGTGATGCGGCTCGCGACCGAGGCCGAGGTGTTCGCGCTCAACAACTTGATCGTCGCGGCGGTGCTGTGGCTCGCGGCGCCCGATGGTCCGGTGCAAGGTGCCAAACGCACCGCGGCGCTCGGCTTGGTCGCCGGCTTGGGACTCGCGAATCATCTGACGTGCGCGCTCGTCGCTCCGGTCGGAATCTACGGCGTCGTGTGCGGCGTGCGAGAAGCGAGCGGGCGCAAGCTCGTCGCGATCGCGCTCGCGGCGGCCGGGCTGGTGATCGGCCTATTGCCTTACCTCTACGCGTTCGCGACCCCCGAGACCGCGCTGTCGTGGGGCAAGGTGAACGACCTCGGCGATCTCGTGCATCTCGCGACCCGCGCCGACTACGGCACGAGCACGCTCGTCGCACACGGCCAGCAAGCCGCGATCACCGATTCGCTCGCCGCGATGCTGGCGACGATCAGCCGCGCGTGGCTGTGGGCGCCGTTCGCGCTCGCGCTCGGCCTGCTCGGTTGGAGGATCGCAGCGCCGCGCCCGGGCACGCGAGATCGCTGGGCGTGGGGCACGCTCGCGCTCGCGTGGTTCCTCGCCGGGCCGGTGCTGATGTCGCAATTCAACGCGGCGCCCGAGGGCATCGGCCTCTACATCGTGCGGCGGTTTCACGTGTTGCCGACGCTGTTGCTCGCGCTTCCGGTCGCGGTCGGGTTCACCGAGGTCGCGCGCTGGCTGCCCGAGCGAGTGCGCGCGTGGCATCGCCCGGCCGCGCCGATCGCGGCGACGCTCGGCTTTCTCGCGTTCGCGGGCGGCTCGCTGTCGTACGTCCAGCGCGTTCACACCGGCGCGCTCGAAGCGCATGCGCGGAACATGTTGCGCGCGCTCCAGCACGATGCAGTCGTGATCGACGCGGTCGACGCGTTCGTGTTCTCGTGGGGCTACTTGCAGTACGCGCTCGGCGAGCGTCAAGACGTCACGATCGTCGCGTGGGGGATGATGTCACTGCCGTGGTACCGCCATCGTGTCGCCGAGCGCGGCTGCGTCGCGGACGCAGGACCCGAGCCGGCGGAGCTCCGGCTCGTGCGGCACTTGCTCGCGACCGGCCGGCCGGTGTTCATCGATCCGGGCGAGCGCGACGTGCTGCGCGCGTTGCCCGCGTATCCGTTCGGCACGTTGATGCACGTCACGAGCGAAGGCGCGCTGATGACTGTCATCGATGCCGAGATCGAGAACCGCTCGCTGTTCGCCGGGTTCGATCTAAAGTATTCGCGCCCCGGCCCCGATGACGAATGGGCGACGCTCGTCCATCAGCGCTACGCCCAGGCCTGGCAAGCGCTCGGCCACGCGTTGCAGACGATCGATCGCGAGCGCTCGGCCGCTGCGTACCAGACTGCGCGCGATCTCGGACCGGCGCCGTGATCGTCGCGCGTCTCCGCGCCGACCCCGGGCTCGCGCTGTGTGTGCTCGCGATCGTGCTCGCGGTCGCGCTGTACGCGGCGACGCTCGGCTACGGCGTGGTCGGCTACGACGACGGTTGGCTCGTGCGCGACAACTGGATCGTCCAGCACGCGTCGGGCGATTCGATCCGCACGATCCTGTTCGATCTGAGCTCGCCGAAGCGGTTCGTACTGACGCCGGAGTACTTGCCGGTGCGCGATCTGTCAGTGATGGTCGACTTCGCGGTGTGGGGCGATTGGTTCGCAGGTCATCACCTGACGAACGTCGTGCTCTACGTCGCGGCGATCGGCGTGTGGTTCGCGGCGTTCACTCGATTCGGCATCGACCGCACGATCGCCGGGGTCGCGGTGCTGTTATGGGCGGTGGCGCCGAGTCACGCCGAGTCGGTCGCGTGGCTCGCCGAGCGCAAAGGCGTGCTCGCCGCGTTCTGGCTCGGCGCGTGCGCGCTCGGCTTCGCGACCCATCGCAGCGGCGGTCGCGCCCGGTACCTCGCGCTCGCGATGGTCAGCGCGGTGTTCGCGATCTGGAGCAAGGCGCCGAGTGCGTTCGGTATCGCGGCGCTCGTCGCGCTCGAGCTCGCGTTGCCGGCGCGCCGAGTGAGCTGGCGGCGCAGCCTCGGTGCGCTCGGTGCGATCGCGGTCGTCGCCGCCGCTGCGTTCACGCCGGTCGTTTATCTCCCACCCGATCGGCAGTCGTCGGCACGGAGCTGGTGTCGCCCGCCGGACGGATCGCAACCGTGCTCGGCGTGCACGGCTTTTACCTGCGCGACATCGCGCTCGCGGTGCGCGCAGCAGTGTCGTATCCGATCGCGAGCACCGGCCCGGGCGCGGGTGATCTGGCGTTCGGCGCGATCGGCTTCGCGGCACTCGCTGTCATCGCATGCGCGCCGCGGCTCGGGCGGTGGAAGGTTCCGGCCGAGCTTCGCGCCGGCGCCGCGTTCTGGCTCGTCGCGTATCTGCCGTTCAGCCACGCGATCTTGCCGCTCCAGATGGTGCTGGTCGCGGATCGATACCTGCTCGTGCCGTCG
>CAZDGY010000283.1:0-7622 GCA_964504685.1 uncultured Kofleriaceae bacterium
AGACGTCTTCGGGCCCGAGCTCCCAGACGCCCTCGAGCCCCGGCCACATCAGCGGCAACGGTACCGATACCGCGAAGATGACGTTCTCGACGCTCAATCCCTCCGCGACGTACAGCACGACCGCGTACACCTGCGGCACCACGTACTGCCACGGCAACGGCCAGACGACCGGGACGTCGCCGGCGTGGACCTCCACTACGGCGCTGACCTGCACCTCGTGTCACAAAGCGCCAGCCCCGGGCGGCTCGGCCTCAGGCATGTCCGGCGAGCACAACAAGCACATCGGCGACGAGAAGATGAAGTGCTCGCAGTGTCATGCCACCGTGGTCGACACGACGCCGAAGATCATCAACGTCCTATTGCACATCAACGGTACGAAGGACGTCAACTTCTCGGGCGGCGGCACGTGGACGCCGTCCGGCACGAGCGGTTCGTGCTCGGGCCTGGGCGGCAACTGCCACGGAACGAAGAGCTGGAACGGAGGCTGACGTCATGAACAGATCACTGCTGCTACTCGCGCTCGTCGCTGCGTGCCAGTCGAAGCAATCGACCAGCGGCTCCGGGCTGCCGGCGGCGAACGACTGGAACGCCGATCCGACCGCGGCGATCGCAGCGCCGGTGGGAGGAGCTGCGCCGCACGGTACGATCCACACCGACGTCAACAAGCTCGGCCTGCCGCCGCCCGACCCGCATCGCACGATGGATCCGAACCACCACCTGCGCGGCGTGATTCGCGCGCCGGCAGACGCGAAGGTCGCGACCGGTACGGCGGTCTTCATCGTCGCCAAGCGCACCGACGCGTCGGGCGCGCCATCCGGTCCGCCGGTCGCGGTCAAACGGTTGACGTGGGGCGCGGGTGACTTGCCGTTCGAGCTCAGCGAAGCGAACGCGATGATCGGGGGTACCCAACTCGACGGCAAGGTCGTGCTCACCGCGCACTACGACCACGACGGAGACGCACTGACGAAGACGTCAGGCGATCTGATCGGCCAAGCGACCGTCACGGTGCCCGACGATCACGTCGAGCTCGCGCTCACGACCGTCGTGCCGTAGTAGCCATCCAGCTCCGCGTCGGGACACAATTTCAGCCATGCGCCGTGGTCGGCGCAACCGCCGTGCGATAGTCGCGGCGTGCAACGGGTGATGCTCGTCAGCCTGCTGGTCGCCGCGTGTCGCGGGCACGAGGAGGAGCCGAGGCCGGCACCGGAGCGCGTCGTCGAACCCCCACCCGCCGACTTCGCCACGCATGAAAAGGTCGTTGCGGTCGCGCCCGGTGGCGCCGTGTTCGTGACGCGCGCCGCGAACAAGCTCCACGCGTGGGCGCGCACAGGCAAGCTGCTGGCCGCGGTCGACGCGCTGGCGGAGGACGAGCGCACGGCGATCTCCGCGAAGGGCGATCTGCTCGCGGAGGCGTCCGACCGCGCGATGCGCGTGCTCGAGCTGCCGAGCGGCCGCGCGCTGTGGCAGCACGACGAAGTCGACACGGTGTGGGGCGATCTCGCGTTCGCGCGGAGCGGCCAGCGCCTCGCGATCCCGTTCACGGGCACCGTGCGCGTCATCGAGCCGGTCAGCGGCCGCGAGGTCACGACGTTCGATCGCGATCATGTCGGCGCGAAGCTCGCGCGCGGCGATGGCCTGACGATCCCTCGCCAGATCGTCTATTCGCCGGACGGCTTGCACCTCACGATTCGATGCAGCCGCGACGCGGAGATGCCCGAGAACCACACGCTGTACGTCGCGGTCGCGCCGACCGGTGTCATCGAGGACGCAATCCCCGGCCACGTGGGCGAGCTCTTCGCCACGGCTTGGGTTTCGAACGATCGCGTGGCGACGGTGGCTGGCGACGGCACGGTGCGCGTGATCCACGACGGCGCGGTCGAGCGCACGCTTGCGCTGGCGGCGCACGACTATCAGCAGCTCGTGGTCAGCGCCGATCTCCGCATCGTCGCGGCGGCGGCCGATGACATCGTCGTGTGGCGCAAGGGCATGCAGACGGTGACGATCCCGCGCGGAAAGCCCGACGATCCGGTCGTTTACCTTGAGGTCTCCGATGCAAGTGTGCTCGCGCTGTCGTTGCACGGCGAGCTCGACCACTACGCGATCCCGGCCCCCGCCGCCGCGGCCAGCGATTGGGTCGTCGTGGATGATGCCACGCGCGCACGCGAGGCCGCACTGTGGGCGATCGCGCGTGGCGAGCAGGTCGCGATCGCGGGCGACGATCCGATCGCGGTGTCCGCGCGCGCGTATGCGTCCGGTGCGCCGATCCGCGGCCCGATCTCGCTCGATCTCGTCTCGCGCTGGCTCGGCGGCGGCTTCGTTTACCCCGCGCGCGACCTATACCTGGCGTGGCTCGCGTCGCGCGCCGACGATCTGCGCGGCGTGCCGGTCGGGCTCCAGCTGCGGGCTGCACTCGAGACACGCGATGACGGGACCGCGCCGCTCACAGCCGCCATGCTCGCGCGTTGGCCGAACGATCCGCGTGTCGCCGAACCGAAGTAACAACGCAGCAGCGATACCTGATCGCGCGACCAGTTAGCCGCGAAGCGGCGGACGCGTTTTGAGATCGTGCTTCTCCATCAACCGGATCAGCGCGAACCTAGAGATGCCGAGCTGCTTCGCGGCCTGGGTCTGGTTACCCGCGGTCGACTCGAGCGCCGCCACTACCGCGTCGCGCTCGACCTGGGCGACGCGTTGCCGGACATCGATCGGGACATGCTGCTCTGCGGGCCGCATCGGCGAGGCCCGGTCGCGTAGGCGATCCGCGAAGTGGTGCGGCTCGATCCGACCGCGACCACTCAACACGACCGCGCGTTCGATGACGTTGCGAAGCTCGCGAACATTGCCCGGCCAGTCGTAGGCCTGCAGTACGCCGATCGCCTCGTCCGATAGCCGCGGCTGTTCGCTCGACTCGGGCGATAACTCGCGCGCGAATTGAGCTGCGAGCAGCGGAATCTCGCTGCGGCGATCGCGCAGCGGTGGCACCGGGATAACGAACGCGCTGATCCGGAAGTAGAGGTCGTCGCGGAACCGGCCGCGACGGACCTCGGCATCGAGATCGCGGTTGGTCGCGCAGACGAGGCGCGCGTCGATCGCTATCTCTTTGGTCCCGCCGACGCGCACGATCTTGCGCTGCTCGAGGACGCGCAACAACTTCGCTTGTGTCCGCAACGACAGCTCGCCGATCTCGTCGAGGAACAACGTCCCGCCGGCGGCGATCTCGAAGAACCCGGCCTTCGTGCCAACCGAGCCGGTGAACGCGCCCTTTTCGTAACCGAACAGCTCGGCCTCGACCAGCGACTCCGAAAGCGATGCGCAATTGAGCCGGACGTAGGTGCCTGCCGCCCGTTGGCTCATCCGATGGACCGCCTCGGCGACAACTTCTTTGCCCGAGCCGGTCTCGCCCACGACCAGCACCGTAATCGGCGATACCGCGACGCGTTTCGCGAGCTCGAACACCTGCTTCATGATCGGGTCGGCGACGATCACCTGGCGTGTGCCACTCGGCACCACCGCGGCCGAGCCTCCCGGAGGGCGGACCCCGCGTAACCGTTCGCGCGCGACACCGACCAGCTCGCCAGCGTGCGAGCCGTCCTCGGGGAACGATGCGATGCCGATATGGACCGCCATGCCGATGCCGACGTCTGCGCCACGCTGCGCGACACTCTCGGCTGCGCGCCGGTCGGTTTCGGGAAGCACCAACGCGATCTCGTCGGAGCTGTACTCCGCGAGCAGGTCCATCCGGCGTAGCAGCTTCGACAGCTTTTCGATGTGCGCGGTGATCGGATCGGCGGGGCCTTCAAAACGCAACATCACGACCGCGAGCGGCCGATGATAGCGAACCGCGCGATCGACCTCGACCTCGAGCCGGTCGTCGAGCTCGGCGACCGTCGCGACATGGCGCGAGCTCGGTGCTGCACTCGTGCTCGTGACCACCGCTTGCAAGGGGCCTATCGTTACGGTGTCTCCGACCCCGAGCCGACGGCTGCCGCGAATCGCAACGCCGTTGACGAGCGTGCCGTTGTGGCTCTCGAGATCTTCGACGACGACCTCGTCACCCTGGCGGCGAAACGCGGCGTGCTTGCGCGACACCGACTCGTGATCGACCGCGATCGCGTTCGTCGCTGCACGGCCGACGATGAGCTCGGCTCCATCGTCGAGGGGGATCAGCCGCGACTGGATCTCGCCGCCGAGCGAAGTCAGCAGGCACCACGAGCCCGCCTGCTCGCCATCGCGGAATACGGCGATCGAGCTCGCGGTCGTTTGGTCCTCACCCGAGCCGAACGGACTGAAACGCCGCATGCCGATCCCTCGAGTCACGGGGTGACGATCCGGCCGGGAGCCAGGCTCGCGCCGTTTTGCGTATGGCAGCTGTTGCAGTCGCCCGAAGTTTGCGTCGAAGCCATGTCGCGCTCTTGCCCACCGACCACGACCTTTGCGCGAATCGGGAACGCCATCGTCGCACGCGAGTAGAAGTTGCCGGCAGAGTTGACGGTCAGATTATAGACCGCGGAGTTGGCATCCGTGATGACGACGGTCGCGTTGCCGGCGACGCCGTCGCACAGATTGGGCTCGTGCCCGGTCGGATAGACCGTACCGGCGACGCTGAAGTGCGGAGCCTCGCCGCCCGACTGGTCGTGACACGCGATGCACGCTTCTCCCGGATCCATCTGCGAAGAGCCATCGTCTCCACGGCTGCTGTAGAACTTCCCGCTCGTGCACACCGGCGCGGCGTTGAGTGGATCGCTCGTCGTCGTGCCGCACGTCCCCATCGGGGTGCCGGCATTGACCCACGCCTGGAACGTCGCGATGTCGGCCGCGGATACCGCGGGCCCGGCAGGCGGCATCGGGCTCGTCGTCGCGGTCATCCGCGTCAGGGAGCGCTGCGCGTACGTGATGCCGGAGCTGTTCGTGGCGATCAGGTCATCGTAGGTGACCAGAGCCATCGGCGCCCCGCCGCTCGGGGGCTCGCCGTGACAGCTCAAGCAGTTGTTCGCCAGCACGCTCGCGACGTCGCACGGCAGATCGGTCTGGGATCCGGTCGTGGTTCCGCCCGATCCGATTCCACCGGTTAGCGGAACGTCGATCCCGCAAGCGGTCAGCGCGACGAGCCCAGTAAAAACTCCTAGAAAACTTCGCATCCCTCACAGGTTCAGCAAGCGACATGCCGCGCGAACTCATTGATCTGTCGTTGTTCTTGCGAAGTGTCCGTTGTGCGGCTGTCGAACAGTACGAGGCGTGCACGAAGCAAAGTGGCGTAGACTACCGGCTGGTGTCCGAGGGCCAGCCACAGATCGGCTCGACCGCCAACACCTACGTCGTCCTCGCGAAGCTGGCGACTGGTGGCATGGCGGAGCTGTTCCTCGCGCGCAACGCGAGCGGAGCCGGCATCGAGCGCTACGTCGTCCTCAAGCGCGTGCTCGGTCATCGCGCGAACGACGCGAGCTTCGTCCAGATGTTCCTCGACGAGGCTCGGCTCGCTGCGCAACTGCAGCATCCGAACATCGCGCAGGTCTACGACACCGGGGTGATCGGCGACTCGTACTTCTTCACGATGGAGTACGTCCACGGCGAGACCGTCCGCGAGATCCTGCATCGCAGCTACGATCGCCGACTCGAGCTGCCGCTCGCTTGCGTACTGACGATCGCCGCGCACACCGCGGCCGGCTTGCACCACGCGCACGAGCGCAAAGACCTCGATGGCGAGCCGCTCGGCATCGTTCATCGCGATGTCTCGCCGTCGAACCTGATGGTGACCTACGAGGGTCACGTCAAAGTCGTCGACTTTGGTGTCGCGAAGGCGACGGTGCGCTCGTCGGAGACTGATTCCGGAACGGTCAAAGGCAAGATCTCGTACATGTCGCCCGAGCAATGTCGCGGGCGCGTGCTCGATCGCCGCAGCGATCTGTTCGCGCTCGGCATCGTGATGTGGGAGATGCTCGCCGGCGATCGGCTGTTCAAGCGCACGACCGACTACGAGAACATGGAAGCGATCGTCAAGCAGGCGGCGCCTTCGCTGCTCACCCGTCGGCCGGCGTTGCTGCCCGAGGTCGACGCGATCGTGCAGAAGTTGCTGTCGAAAGACCCAGCAACTCGCTATCAGACCGCGGATGAAGTCGTCGAAGCGATCGAGGTGGCCGCGTCGGCTGCGGGCGTGCAGTTGTCGACCGCGAGCCTCGCGCGTTTCATGCGCGAGCTGTTCGGGCAACGCCGCGAGCCGTGGCTCGATTTCACGCCGCGCGATTTGACGACCGATGCGGTGACGGTCACCGCCGCGCCGTACGGCGAGGGCAACGACTTCACCGACGCGCAACTCGCGCGCGTGCCTGAGCTCCGCGCATGGCCTAAAGGCTCGGCGTCGGAGGCAAGCTCTATCGCGCCGCGGATGCCGACGCGACCGGGTTCGGTGCCGGCGCCGCGTGCGCAGTCGGCGCCGAGAGCACAGAGCGATACCTCGGCGTCGCGCGCCGTCGCGCCGCCGCGCAAGACTCGGCGGGTCGTCGGCGTGATCGCGCTCCTGCTCGGCATCGGCGCGATCGCGATCGCTTCGATCGCGCTGATCCATCGCTCGGCGGCTGGGCCGACCGCCCACAGCGACGCGCCGACCGTCGCGAATCCGCAACCATCGACCGGGATCGTCGATGCTCCGCTCGCACACGCGGTTCGGGTCGATGCAGGCGCGGTTCCGGTCGATTCCGCCCCGCCGCCGATCGACGCTGCGCCGCCGCCCGCGCCGCCACCGCACGTACCGCATCACCCGGTGAGCCATCCGCCGGTCGGCGTGCCTAAACCGCCGGGCAAGCGCCCCAGCGGCAACACGCCCGACTGCGACATCGATCCGCTGCGCTGCCGCGTCGAGTAGCTCAGCTCGGCAACGGAGAAACCGTTCCGCCGCCGCTCTGCGTGCCGAACAGTTTGATCACGCCGACCCCACCGCCACCGCCGCCGCCGCCCGTCGTGCCGGTGCCCGGCGACCCGGGGCTCGCGCCGATACCGTCGTGACCGCCGTTGCCGCCGTCACCACCGTTGCCGCTCCCAGCGCCGCCGGCGCCGCCTTTGGATCCAGATTGACCGCCCTGCGAATTGCCCGTCGTCGAGCCGCCCTGCCCGCCGCCGCCGCCGTTCGCGATCACAGAGCCATCGATCATCACGGTCAATGCTTCGAGTCCGATCAGGCCGCCGGAGCCACCGCCGCCGGCGCCGCTCGCTGAGGACTCGGGCGAGCCACCGCCGCCGCCCGATCCATCGATCACGCCGGACGGGCTCACGACGATCTGATCGACCGCGATGATGTAGACCGCGCCACCGCCGTGACCGCGCGACCCGGTGTCGCCGCCCCCGCCGCCGCTGTGACCGGAGCACCCGCCGTGCAACGTCGACGCGTCGACGACCTGACCTGCGCTGCCGCCACTCGGATCACCACCGTCGCCACCGACCGCACCGAAGCTGCCGCCCGCGCCGCCGCCGCCACTGCCGGGCGAACCGCCGGACATGCAGCCGCTGTAGTCGGCGCCCGGGCCGGTCGTGAAGCTCGAGCCCGAGCTGACATCGAGCGTGCCGTCGATCGTGACGCTGTTGGTCGCGACCAGCACTAACGGCTTCGACCCGCTAAACGTTGCCATCGC
>CAZDGY010000284.1:0-7622 GCA_964504685.1 uncultured Kofleriaceae bacterium
ACACGATCGGAACACGTCGCACACGCCCTCGTCAGGATCTGACCAGGTTGTGACGCAGTCGATAGCCGAACCCATGCCGTGCTTCGATCAGGTCGCCGACACCCGACTGGATCAACCGGCGCCGGGCGCGTCGCACGAGTTGCTTGACGTGGCTGTCGTCGGGATCAGGCGAATCCCACGACAAGCTCGCGGCCAGCTCCGAGCTGCGAACGAAGCCTCGCACGGACCACGAAAGGTGCGCATCGTCGCGCATCCGTCGAGACAACGTTCCGACGAGCTCTAGCTGCGCAGGACTCAGTTGCGCGGTCGCTCCCGCGAGCTCGACGAAGCCGCCACCGCCGCCGGTGGGCTCGATGATTCGGAGCGAGCCACGCGCGAAACGCGGAACGGGCTGGGCGGTGGTGTGCGAGCGAGTCAACGGGTGACTCGCCGACTGGATACACGTGATCGCCGGCGGATCCGAGCAGCTAATAACCGGTTCGAGATCGATGGCCACGTAGAATCCGACGCGTCCAAAGCTGACTTGATCGCCGTGCGCGAGCGCGCGGCTCGTCACGAACTGCTGATTCACCAGCGTCCCGTTCGAAGACCCGAGGTCGCTGACCGTCCAAACACCGTGTGCGCGGGCGATCCGCGCGTGCAGTCTCGACACCGAAGAGTCGGAGATCAGGATCCCGCTCGTTACGGTCCTGCCGATGTCGGTGCTCGTGGTGAGCGCGTATAGACGCCCCCATTGGTCGAGCAGAGCTCCGTCCGTGTCTCCCATCGTCACTGCGACGATGGCTTGCGGCGTGTCGAAGGTCGAGACGGCTTCCGAACAGGCTCCGCAGAGCAAGCCGATCGATCGAGCGCGCAGCTGGCAGGTCAGGCAATCCATCGTTCACGTAGTAACTCGGACGGTGTTCGCGCAGAGTTCGACATGGCACCCCAACGCACCCCCAACAATTTCCACTACAGCCGGCCCACGCTACCGGGCCGCACTGTCGGCTCGACCGCGTCGCCGACTGGTAGTGCCTCGAGCTCGCCGAGCGCAGCATATGGGAAGGACTCCCGGAGCGGCGGCTCGTCGCCCCCCGCGTCGTCGTCGCGCAACGCCTGGCGTAGCTTGCTGATACCGACCGCATGCACGTGCCTTACCCGACCGAGCGTGAGGTCGAGCGTACGGGCGATCTGCGCCAACGAGAACCCCAAGTCGTAACGAAGGCGGATGATCGCGGCCTGGCGCGCTGGGAGTACGGCGCGGGCACGCGCCAACTTGACGAGAAACTGCGAGCATTCAACGCGAGCCTCTGGCGACGCATTCGGGCATGGGATCATTGCAGCCTCGTCGCCCGTCACGCGAATCGTTCGTTCGCCTGCCGACCGGATCGCAGTGACGCTCAAGTTGAGGTGTGCGGCGACGCGATCGTCGGTCGGCTCGTGGCCGCTCTGCGTGATCACGCTGCGCGCGACCGAGATCCGCCGCTGACGCTTGTGGACGACACGGCCGTGCGTGCCGAGACGGCGCAGCTCGTCGAGGATGGCCCCGCGGATGCGCTGTTCCGCGAACGCGATGAACGGCTCGGGACGCGTCCGGTCGAAGCGCGCGGCGGCCTCGCATAGTCCGACCATCGCAGGTCCCTCGATGTCTTCAGGATCCAACGCTCGCGCGTACTGCCTCGCGATCCGTCTCGCGATGTTGCGCGCACACCCGATGTGATCGGCGACGAGCTGATTGCGCGCATTCGTTTCAGTCGCCGCTTCGGTCGCCGTGACACCGAGTAAGTTGCTCCAATCGATCGGCTTGAGCAGAACGTGACTCGCTCCTGCCTCGCGGGCGAGGCGCTCGAGCTCGGGCGTGAACTGGTGACTCGCATAGACGAGCGGGCTAGCGCTGCCAGATCCTCGAAGCAACCGACAGCCTTCGATACCTGTGCTCGCAGACATCGATGAATGGAGCACCGTGAGATCGACGACGCAGCGTCGCACGTAGTCGGCTGCGCACTCGGCCGTCGTCAACTCGACAAGCTCGATCTTGCGGCCGGACATGGCGACGAGTCGACGCACCTGTTCACGGGATCGAGCATCGTCGTCGACGAGTACGACGCGTCGTTGCTCGCCCGCGCGGCCCCCCACCATCGCCTGATGCCCCACTGCTGCGCGTTGTTCCATCTTTGGCCCCGCCCTGACTCGACCATCGCCTAGCCGCCGTGGCCCACAAGCAGCAAGCCGTGTGCCGCGACCGCGCACGTGGTGGATCGGCGCGCATCTCTCGCTATGCGGCCATTCGAACGCCAGCGCGAGCGCCCCCGACACGGGGCGACCGCTCACGTGCGAGCACGCTCGATCGAAAGATCGGAACGCGTGCGTAGTCCTACGCACGTGAACAGCTTGATGCGGGGTGCGATGATCAAGACGCGACCAACGCCCGACGACCCACGACTTGTGCGTCGATCAGTCGCTTCAACAGCGCGATCTCGAATGGCTTGCCCAGACACTTGTTCGTCACCTTCGCCAAGAACGATCGCGTTTCCTTGGAGATATCCCGGCCCTTCATGAAGATGATGTTCGACACGTGGTCGGGATGCGTGGCGCGCAGCGCGTCGTGAAACTCCATCGGTGCGGACAATCCGCACAGGATGACATCTACCCGCGCACCCGCGACGATCTGCACGACGACCTGCGACGGCTCGTTCACGACGCGGACGTCGTGACTGGACTTGAGCATGCGATGGAGCGTTCCACAGAAAGCGAGGTCTTCGTCGACGATGAGAATGCTCGGGCGCCCCGCCAGTGACTGCGGTCGGATGACTTGGATCCGCGTTCCGGCGGTGGCGAGCTGGCGGTCGACGGGATGAGCCGACACGATCTGCGCGGCCCTGAGCTCGATCGTTTTGATTTCGCGCTGCGGGCGCAAACCTTCGGCCGGGCGAGCCGGGATCGAGTCCGTAAGCAAGGCGACAAGTTGTGCTGCCGACAGCTCGGTGGTGGTGCGCGTATCGAGCAAGCTCTCCTGCGTGGGGTTGCGTAGGAGCGGCTGATGCTCTCCGCGCGCGCGAGCGAGATGACGTGGCAGCTTGCTCTGCGATCCGCTCCGCCTCTTCGAGCCCGCAGCTGACTCGATCGCGGCCTCCAACGCCTCCTTCATCATCGCGGCCGACGGAAAGCGCTCCGCGGGGTCGACAGCGAGCGCTCGCCGCACGATCGCGCCGAGTGACACGGGCAGCCTCTGGATCAGATCCTCGAAGTCGCGAGTCGGAGCCCGGCGCGCGAAGTCCACTCCGGTCAACACGAAGAGCGTCAGCAGACCCACCTGGTAGACGTCGCTCGTCAACTCGCATTCAGCCCGCGTGCGACTCTCGGGCGCAAGAAATCCGGGCGTCCCGGCCACCATGCCGGGGGCGGTTAGCGGCGCGCGGCGCGTATCGAGCACGATTCCGAGATCGAGCAGCACGACGCGGTCGCTGGCACCGAGCAGCACGTTTGAGGGTTTGACGTCGCGATGCACCAACCCACGAGCGTGCATCTCGGCGAGGCCGTCGAGGAGCTGAACGATCACCGCTTCGGCGCGAGCTCGCGACATCGGTCCGGTGCGTGCGATCTCCTGCTCGATGGTCTGCCCATCGATGTGTTGCATGACGAGATACACGCCGTCGTCGTCGAACCCGATGTCGAAGATGCCGACGATGTGCCGGCATCTGATCGCGGCGAGGGTGGTGGCCTCGCGGCGGAAGCGCTCGAGCCCCGACGAATCTGCGGCGAACCCCGGATGCAGGATCTTGATCGCGACGGCGCGTTCGAGCAGCAGATCGTCGCCGAGGAAGACGTCGGCCATTCCTCCACGCCCGAGGAGACGTCGTACGCGATATCGACCACCGAGGACTCGCGTCTCGAACGGAAGCGAGATCGGCGGGCTCCTCATGGTGGGCGTGTCCGAGTTGCTGTCCTCAGGGGGAACGAGGCTTTCCATCCAATGACCTCCGACGTCGCCGCAGGCGACCTGCAGCGCTCCAGTTGTAGTTCGGACGCGTCCGCGCGAACGGTTGCTGTGAACGACGAACCGCAGTGCCAGCCCACCAGAACCGGACCCGCTCCCCACAGTCGACTACCGAGCGTCGAGTCTGGAGTGTGTACACACACTACGTGGAGGTGCTGATGACCAAGAACCCAAGCGTTGCAATTTGCGAGAACAGCGGAACGAACAGCCGTACGCGCACTCGTGGCGACGAGGATCTCTCGAGACGCCTATCCAATCAGGCCAACATGCTCGCGTTCGTGGCCCACGATCTGCGCCAACCGCTGTTCCGGATCGCGATGGCTGCAGAGCTCGCAGGCTCGAACGGCGACGTATCCGCACTGACACGTACGCTCGAGGCCGTGCAGAGCTCGCTCGTCTGCATCCACCGTCTCGTCGATGATCTCGACGACTTCGGCAGTCTGCAGGCCGGCCAGCTGCGGTTGATCTGCCGGTCGTTAGAGCCCGCCGCGGTCGTGAGCGCGGCGCTCGCCGCGTTTGAACCGATCGCAGCGGCCAAGCACGTACGCCTGTCTGCCACGATCGAGGATGGAGTCGGAGAGATCTTCGCCGACCCCGAACGGATGCAGCAGGTCATCTCGAACCTGATCGTGAACGCGCTGTTCCTGACTCCATCCGGAGGATGTATCGCGATCACCGTGAAGAGCGACGGCGATCGTATTCAGTTCGCCGTGTCGGATTCGGGGCCGGGCATCGGTGCGAGCGACCTACCACATCTATTCGACCGCTACTGGAGAGGCACTCAGGGCTGGTACGCAGGTCGCGGACTCGGACTCGCAATCGCGAGAGACCTGGTCGCGTCCCACGGTGGCGAGATCTGGGCCAGTAACGAGCCGGTCTGCGGTGCTCGCATCTCGTTCACAGTTCCAGTCACGGTGTGATCCGAGCCAAAGTCGCCCGCTGTGCGCACACGCGCTTTCTTCTCGTGCTGGATGTTTCCTTCCTCGCGGCGATCAGGTCGCGAGCTCGGGCCGCAATGGATGATGTGCCAACCGATCGATTGTTCGCGGTCGACCTAGTCATCCATCGCCCCCGCGGATCGCGCCGGCGTAAGAGGACAGGTCATGCAATCTATTCGCACCGACGACGACCCTACGGCCATGACGGCGACGCTCACCCAGCTGCGGCTCCCACACGAGAGGCGAGTACTCGGCGGCCGATACCAGGTACGTCGCATGATCGGCCGCGGTGGAACTGCGGACGTATATCTCGGCGACGATCTGCTGCTCGAGCGCACCGTTGCGATCAAGATTCTGCATCCGAAGTTCGCCGCCGAGACCTCGGGACTCGAGCGCTTTCGACGCGAGGCGACAACGCTCGCGGCCGTGCGCTCGCCTCATGTCGTGGGCGTCTACGACATCGGGCTTGCGGCGGAGAGCGTGTATCTCGTGATGGAGCACGTCGAGGGACAGACGATCGAGCACGAAGTCGCGCGCACCGGCAAGATGTCGATGGCCCGCGCAGAGACGATCCTCAGACAGGTATTGGAGGGTCTGGCCGAAATGCACGGCCAGGGTCTCGTTCACCGCGACATCAAGCCATCGAATGTGCTTGTCGATGGCAATGACGATGTCGTGCTCCTCGATCTCGGGATCGTCGTCGAGAAGCGGCGAGCACCGCCGACCGCACCAGGCAAGCTCTTCGCTGGCTTCGCTCTCGACTCGTCGATGGAGACCGAGCTTACAAACGACGTCTATCAGGTCGGACTCCTCATGATGTTCCTGCTGACTGGAGAGGAGCTCGGTTGGCGAGCACAGCCGAAGCACTTGGAAACGCTATTTCGACGACTCCCCGCTGCGCTTGAAGGCGTGGCCCGTTGCGCGCTTCACATCGATCCGACACGACGCTTCGCATCGGCGAAGGTCATGAAAGCCGCGGTCGAGAGCGCATTGGATCGTTCGACCGCGTGCGAGCCAGCGCTTGCTCAACTCGAAGCTGAGCCGCAGCACGCCAACACAAAGATCGCAGCGGTGGGGTTGCAGGCGTGCGTGACGCAGGAATGCCGCGCGCCCGTCGCGCCGTGGCGAGAGCTCCGCATGCGTTCGACGGAGCTCGACCCACAGTCGGCGCTGTCCGCGCGTTCCGCGTGCAGAGCGGACGTCGCCGCGGTCCCGCAGTCCGAGTACATGCGGAACCCGCTCATCGAGCCGCCAGCCCCGCCTCGGTGCAGGCTCCTGATCGTGGACGACAACCCTCAGTGTCGGAACAGCCTCCATCGAATGCTCACCTCGTCATATCAGGTGTTCATCGCGAACGACGCAGAGCAGGCGCGCGTGCAGATCGAAGGTGGCGCGCGGTTCAAGGTGATCGTGTGCGGCTTGACGGATCCGAGAGCGTTCTATCGGGTGTTGGCGGCAAGGTTTCCCGATCAGGCGGCCGCGCTGGTGTTTCTGACGAGCACGACGAACACCGAAGAAGCCCGTTCGTTCTTGGACGGGGTTACGAACAAGCGCCTCAACAAGCCGGTCGAGGCTTCCAACTTGAGGCGGCTCATCGGCGAACAGCGGTCGGCGTCGCGGCGAGCGATCACGTCGCGATGAATCCGGCGTCGGCTCCGTCGGCGTGCCTCGCCGCCCGCTCATCATCGCCGGCGAATCGGCGTGGGGAGAGCGGCGAGCTCGCGCTCGAGATCGGCGATCGTCGTGCGCATCGCAGCGACCGCTGCTTCGGCCGTGACGAGCTGGTCGCGTAGCGCGGCGACCGTTCGGATGCGCGCATCGCTCTCGCCGCGCGCGGTCCGCAGCGCCGCTTCGAGTCGTTCGCGCAAGGCGGCGAGGCGACGGGCGGTCTCGGCTTCGGCGGCGGCGACGCGCTGCGCTTCGACGCGCTGGGCTTCGGCGCGTTGCTGTGCGGCGCGGGCTCGCTCCGCTGCGCGATCAGTCTCTGCCGCCGGCATCGCCGGCGAGGGCGGGGCAGGTACCGCTGCGAGCGCGGATGCCGCTGCGAGCGCGGGTGCCGCCACCACCGCGAATTCGAAGCCCGGCGGATCGCGATCCGCGGTCAACGCACCTGGGAGATCCGGTTCGAACCCGCCGTGCGCCGCGATCGCTGCGAGCGTCGTCATCGCCCGGCGCAGCGTCGCCTCGACCGCGCTGTGACCCGCCGCCGACAAGATCGCGATCGCGCGCTGGCGCAGCACTGCGAGCGCATCGCGATGATCCGAGCGCGCCGCGAGCTCGCCGCGCCGCAACCGAGCGCCGGTCGCGAGCACCGCATCGAACGCATCGCGCGCTTCCCAGTACAGCTGGTTCACGACCCAGACCGACACGGCAGGGCGAGCGCGCTTGGCGAGCAGCGCCGAGCCTTCGCGATCTCCAGCGGCGCGGAGCTCACCGACGAGTCGCTTGCGCTCGGCGACGAACTGCGCGAGCGGGGCTCGAGCTAGCGCGCTAACCGCGTCGTCGTAGGTCACCCGGAGACGGTAGCGCGGATCTAGAACGCGAGGACGAGTCGGGTCTGGACCGAGTACGCGGTGCCTGGATCGCCGAAGTTCTGCTCGCCAGTCGTGGTGTTCGAGCCGTAGCCGAAGGTCGTTCCCCCGACTGCGGTTGAATCTTCCGGGTGAGACATCGCGCCGAACGGAAACAGCACACCGCCCGAGATGCCG
>CAZDGY010000285.1:0-7620 GCA_964504685.1 uncultured Kofleriaceae bacterium
GCCGAACTGGTACTTCGTGCACCGCGGCTGCGTCAGCGTCGCGAACGTCGACTAGTTGCTCTTGACCGCGCGCTTGCGCGGCAGGAGCTCGTCGGCCTCGATCGCGGTCATGAAGGCCTTGTCATTCTCGCAGGCGTTTGCCGCCGACTTCACTCGGTCGAACGCCTGCTTCATCCGCGCCTCGTAGGCTTGCTTGAACCACGCTTTCGCGGCCGGGTCGCGGCTGGTCTTCGCTCTGACCGTATCGACGTCCTCGCCGAGCGCTCCGCCGAGCTCCGAGCTCGCCTTCACCGCCTCGAGTGCTTTGCTGCAATCCGATCCCGCGGCCTCGAGATCGCTCGCAAACTTCTCGAGCGCGGCGGCGTATTTGTCGGCGGTAGCGACCATCGCATCGCTGACGCTCGCCGGGCGATCGCTCGCGGCTTTGCTGCATCCGGCGGCGAGTAACACCGCGATGACAACGCTCGTGAATCGAATCATGCCCATAGACGCTCCGCCGGCGGCGATCGTCTCACTCATGCGAGGTTCGTGTAGACGTTCTGCACGTCGTCGTCTTCTTCGAGAGAGGCGACGAGCTTCAGCACTTCGTCGGTCTTGTCGTCGGGGAGCTCGGTCGTCGTCGCCGGCACGTACTCCGACGCGGTCGAGATCGGCGTGATCTTGCGAGCGTCGAGCGCGGTCTGCATCGTGCCGAAGTCGGTGAACGCGACGCGCACGACGAGGTGCTTCTCGCCTTTGTCGCCCTCGCCATCCTCGAGCGCGATCAGGCCGTGATCGATCAGATCGAGCTCGAGCGCGTCGCGATCGATGCCTTCGGGGTTGAGCCGGAACAGGCCCTGACGGCTGAACATGAACGCGACGCTGTTTGTGGCGCCCATGTTGCCGCCGTGGGACTTGAAGTAGCTGCGCACGTTCGCGACCGTGCGCGTGACGTTGTCGGTCGCGGTCTCGACCAACATCGCGATGCCGTTCGGGCCGTAGCCCTCGTAGACCACGGTGTCGTAGTCGGCGGCACCAGCGCCGCTCGCCTTCTTGATCGCCGCATCGATGCGATCCTTCGGCATGTTGACCGCGCGCGCGTTCTGCAGCGCCCGGCGCAGCGACGGGTTGCCGTCGGGGCTCGAGCCGCCGGCCTTGACCGCCATCGCGATGTCTTTGCCTACTTTGCTGAACTGCTTCGCGACGCGATCCATGCGCGCGAAGATGGTGTGTTTGCGTTTTTCGAATGCGCGGCCCACAGCGGGGGAGACCCTAGCACTAGGCACACGGCGCTTGCACGGTCGGCCGCCGCTGTTAGGCTCGAAGCGATGAAGCGGACCGGGTTCGTGGCGACGCTGTTGTTTGCTGCGGCCTGTGGGTCTGACCATGCCAGCGCACCCGCAACCTCGCCGGCGCCCGCGCATACGACGCTCGCGAGCCAAGCGCTGCGCAACGACCACTTCGCCCGGCGCACCCTTTACACCTGGACGACCGCGGGCCAGATCGAGGACTTACGGCGCGGCGGGCCTTTGCTCGTGGCGGAGGTCTCGGAGATCCACGGCTCGTCGACCCTCGAGGCGACGCTATCGGACCTCGCCGAGCGCGCCGATCCGATGGCGCGACTGCTCTACACGACGACGTTCGCGAAGATGCGGTTCGGCTGGCACGCGCCATGGGCGACGCGGCTGGGTTGGCCGGACGAGCAGTTCGGCGACGAGCTGATCCGCGTCACGCTCAAGCCCGACGCTTTCATCGTCGGACTGACCCGGACGTCCGGGCAGTTCTCCGCGCACGATCTCGCGGACCGCGACGTGCCACTCGCCGACGTGATCGCGCATCCCGAGCGGATCGCGGCGATCTTCTTCGTCAACGACTTCGGCTCGACGAACTACCGCGAGTTCGCCCTGTGCAACGAGTCGATGATCGAATCGTGGGAGTACGGCACCGACGCGATCCGGCAAGAGCTTGCCGACGAAGCGAACGAGCTCGACGCGCTCGCCGCTCGAACCGGCGCGCAGACCCTCGCCTCGGCGCCGCATGCGTGGGACCACGCGACGTCTGGCATCGCCGACGAATATCAGGCGGCACTCGCGTTCGGCTTCAACCCGTTGTACAGCCTCGACGCGGCGGGTCTACGCGGCCTCGCGCAGACGCTGCGCAGCTCTCCACGCCGGTTCGTCGCGCACGGCGAATGCTGCGCGCAGTTCCCCGGCATCGGCAAAGCGCGCCCGCCCGCGATCGTGCGGCGCCGATCGACGACTTACACCGGCACGTACTACGGCACGCACAAGCGATGAGGTGGCTGGCGAAGCCCGAGGTGCTCGCGCGTGTCGAGGCCGAGCACGCAGGGGGTTGCACCATGTGCAACGCGCTGAAGTCGGCCGAGCCGATCGCGGAGAACGAGCATGCGATCGCGATCTTCGATCGCTACGCATCGCGGCCCGGCCACGTGCTCGTCGTGCTGCGTCGCCACGAGGAGAAGCTGACCGCGCTCGGCTGGCCGGAATACGAAGCACTGCATCGGCTCGCGTGGCAGCTGTGTCGCGCGATCGAGGTCACGCAGTCGCCGGTGCGGATCTTTGTCGCATCGCTCGGATCTGCGCAGCCGCTCGCGACGTCGTTCCCGCACATCCATCTCCACATCGTGCCGCTCAGCGATGGCGGCGAGGTCGATCGACCGGCGAACGTGTTCACGTGGACCCACGGCATGTACGTGTTCGAGTCGGCGAGCGAAGAGCGCGAGCTGCTCGCGACATTGCGCGCCGCTTTACCCGAGCCCGCGTGATTTCTCGAGCAGCAGCTCGCGTTCGCGCGCGTTCGGCGTGAGCTGCGCGGCGCGTTCGAGCTCGCTGCGCGCTTCGTCGAGCCGGCCGAGCTTCGCCAGCAGATCGCCGCGCGCACTCGGCAGCCAGTGGTAGTCGCGCAGGGCGGGCTCGTCGCTGATCGCGTCGAGGATCTCCAGCCCGGCCGCGGGACCGTGCGCCATCGCAACCGCCATCGCACGGTTGAGCTCGACCACCGGCGACGGCGTCACGATCGCGAGCTCGCGGTAGAGCTCCGCAATGCGCGCCCAATCGGTCGCAGCGGCGGTCGTCGCGCGCGCGTGACAGGCCGAGATCGCCGCCTGCAGTGCGTAGCGTCCGCGCGCACCGCCGAGTGCTTCGGCCTTCGCGAGCGCGTCGAGCCCGCGCCGGATCTGCACGTGATCCCAGCGCGCGCGATCCTGCTCGAGCAACGACACCGCGTCGCCGGTCGGCGCGACTCGCGCGGGCATGCGCGACGCATGGAGCTCGATCAGCGCGACCAGGCCGTAGACTTCGGGCTCGCTCGGCGCGACGCCTGCGAGCACGCGGCCGAGCCGAAGCGCGTCCTCGCACAACGCGGGTCGGATCGGATCCTCGCCGGAGCTCGCCGAGTAGCCTTCGTTGAAAATGAGATAGATCACTTCGAGCACCGAGGCGAGCGCCTCGGGCAGCTCGTCACCGCGCGGCAACTCGAACGCGACGCCCGCTTCGGCCAACGTGCGCTTCGCGCGGACGATGCGCTGCGCGATCGTCGTCTCCTGGACGAGAAACGCGCGAGCGATCTCCTCGGTCGAGAGCCCACCGATCAGCCGCAGGGTGAGCGCGACGCGCGCTTCGGTCGATAGCACGCTGTGGCACGCGGTGAAGATCAACCGCAGCATGTCATCGCCGATATCGTTATCGATGTGATCCACGAGGTCCGGAGGCGAAGGCGTTGGTTCGTGACCGAGCACGTCGTGCCTGCGTTCGAGCATGCGGTGCCGCTGCACCGCGTTGAGTGCGCGATTACGACCCGCGGTCATCAGCCATGCGCCGGGATTGTCCGGCACGCCGGTCTCGGGCCAGCGCTCGAGCGCGATGACGAGCACATCTTGCGCGAGCTCCTCGGCGAGACCGAGATCACGCACGATCCGTGCGATCGCCGCGACGAGCTTGCCCGACTCGTGGCGGAATACCGTACGGATCGTTTCGGCGACGGTCACCGCGCGGATCAAACCATCCGCGCACCGCCGACGCTAGGGTCCTAGTGATGAGAGCGCGGCGGCTCGTCGCCCGGGCGGGCCAGCTGACGGATGTCGCCTTCGCCATCGCCGGCCAGCTCCATGAACTCGCGCGCGACGTCGTAGGCGTGCTGCCGCGACGTCACCTCGACGATCGCATAGCCGACGATCAGCTCTTTGGTCTCGGGAAACGGCCCGTCGGTGACGGTGAACTTGCCGTTCGCGAGCTTGACCTTCGACAGCTCGGGCAAGATCCCGCCGGTGTCGATCAAGATGCCTTTCTGCATCTGATCCTGAGCGAACTTCGCGATCGCGGCGGACTTCTCGGGGGTCGGAAGGGACGGGTTCGCGGCGATATAGGTCATCAAAAAGCGCATCGGTCGACTCCTGGGTGGACGTTCTATCCCACGACAAGTGACCGGCCGGCAGATCGACATGCGATCGAAGATTTCTTCGACTGCCGCGCGCGTCGGGTAACTACGCGTAGATATCGGCGAAGTCCTGGGTCGATGCGTCGGCCCTCGAGTCCGCCGATGTCGCTGCGGTCGAGTAAGCTGGCCACGTGTCGATCGCTCAGGCTTTGACCACGGCGCAGCTGCGCGCGCGGGCCGGCCGTGGCTTCGAGCGCGGCGAGCGCTATTGGCGGCAAGGTCGAGTCAGCTCCTACGCCGCGCGCCCGGATCTCGTCACCGGCGTCGTCAACGGGAGCGAGGCCTATCGCGTGCGACTGCTCGCGCGCGGCTCGCAGCTCGAAGCCGATTGCACGTGCCCGCTCGGCGTTCGCGGCGAGATGTGCAAGCACGCGGTCGCGCTCGCGCTGCATCACCTCGCAGTGGGCGAGAGCGCGAGTCGCATCGTCACCGAGACCGCGACCAGCTTCGCGACCCGCGCCGAGCTCGACGCCTGGGCGAGCGAGCATCGCGTCGAGTTCGAGCTCGACGTCACCGCCGAAGTGATCGCGCCGGAGCTCGAGACGCTGCATGCGAGCGCGTGGCAGTTGCGGCGAGAGCTCGCGCTCGTCCGGTTGCGCGACGTCGGATCGATCGAAGGCGCGAGCCGGATGTTTGCCGGTGCGGCCCTCCGCCAACGCGCGGCGGAGGTCGTCGCACATCGACTCGAGCAGACCGCCGCCGACATCGCGACCGGCATCGCAGAGGAGCGCGAGCGCGCAGCAACGTCGACCGGCGATGCGCTATGGACGTCGCTTATCGAGTTGCGTCGTCAGCTGCGCGCGAAGGCCGTGCCGCGATCGCGAGCGGCTCGTGCTGCCGGCGCGTGGAGCTTCGACCGTGAGGGCCTCGCGATCGAATGGCGCGAACCGATCAAGCTGCGCGGTCCGAGCTACACGATCGTACCGCTCGTCGCGCGGCTCCGGCTCGAGCCGACTGCAGCCACTGCCTGCGCATGCCGGTTGCCGGAATGCACGCACGTGCTCGCGCTGATCGACGCGACGCTCGATCGACTCGAGAGCGATGATCCGTCGGCGCGCGAAGCGGCGATCGAGCTAGCTCGGCCGCGGTGGCAACGGGCGCTCGCCGCGCTCGCGGCCGACGATGCGACCGCTACCGCGAAGGCGCAGGGCAACGTCGAGGTGTGGTGGGAGATCGATCAGGAGCTCGGCAACCTCGCGGTCACGCCCGTCGTCAAGCGCGAGCTCAAGAAGGGCGGGATGTCGGCGGGCACGAGGATCAGCGCGGTGCGCTTGTTGCGAGAGCACGGCAGCACGCTCGCGGATCGCGACCGCGAGATCGCGACTCACATCGATGCCTGGCGGACCGGACCGACGACGAGCTATCCGGTCAGTGCATTCGCCGCGTTGATCGGCCACCCGCGCGCGATGTTTGCTGGTGACCCGATCGCAGTGCGTCGGTTCCCGCTCGGCTTCACTGCAGTGGATGTCGCCGGCGACATCCGGCTCGAGCCATCGGTCGACGGCGCGCGGTTTTCGCCACGCCTGCTCGCGCCGCTACTCGAGACGTTCCCGCCGAACGAGCCATTGATCCTGCTCGAGTCGGAGCACGGGCGCTGCACGATGATCGATGTCGGCGAGCATGCGCGCCGCGTATGGGCGGTGCTGGTGCGGCACGGCGATACGTTCCCGCCCGAGGCACACGCACAATTGTTCGAGCGGCTCGCGAAGCTCGAGCAGAAGCTGCCGGTCGGCGTGCCGACGTCGTTGCTTGGCGACGAGATCTACGAGCCGACGACGGTCGTGCTCCGGCTCCGGCTGCAGCCCGATACCTCGCTCGAGCTCGAGCCGTTCGTGCGCGCCGCCGAGGGCGCGCCGCTCTATCCCGCTGGCGTCGGCCCGCGCGACGTGATGATCGCGCGCGATGGCAAGCGTAGCTACGTGCGGCGCGAGCTCGGCACCGAACGCGCCAAGGTCGACGCCGCGCTCGCCGCATTACCGCTCGCGACCGCGGAAGAGGGTCCGCCAAATTGCTTTCGGATCGAGGAGCCAGACGCGGCGCTCACTGTGGTCGCCGCGGTGCAAACCCTGCCGGCCGGGATCGTCGCGGAGTGGGTCGACGCGCGCGCGCGGATCGTCGCATCCGCAGGATTGCCGCAACTGCGCGTCGCGATCGAGGCGAAGCGCGACTGGTTTGGAATGACCGGCGGCGTCACGATCGAAGCCGGGCGGATCGAGCTCGCGGTGTTGCTCGACGCGGCGCGCCGACAACAGCGGTTCGTTCGGCTCGACGAGCACCGGTGGGTCGAGCTCGCGGCGGCCTTGCGCACGCGGCTCGGCGAGCTCGCGGACCGCACGTTCGAAGCAACCGGCGGGCAGCTCGAAATCTCCGTCGCGGCCGTGCCAGCGGTGCGCGCGCTCGCAGATGAAGGCGCGGAGGTCGATTCGGCCGCGACCTGGCAGCAACTCGCGGGCAAGCTCGCCGCCGCCACGAAGCTGCGCCCTCGCCCGCCGAAGACGCTGAATGCGACGCTGCGGCCGTATCAGATCGAAGGTCATGCCTGGTTGTCGCGGCTCGCGGCGTGGGGCGCCGGCGCATGCCTCGCCGACGACATGGGCCTCGGCAAGACCGTGCAGGCGATCGCGCTGCTCATCGATCGTGCTGCGGACGGTCCGGCGCTCGTACTCGCACCGACCTCGGTCAGCTTGAATTGGCTCGACGAGCTGCGCCGGTTCGCGCCGACGCTCAACCCCGTGGTCTACGGTGAGGCCAGCGATCGGCTCGCGACGCTCGCGACGCTCGGCAAGAACGACGTGTTGATCGCGAGCTACGGCCTCATGACGCGCGATATCGAGTCGCTCTCGCGGATCAAGTTCGCGACGCTCGTCGCCGACGAGGCGCAGGCGCTGAAGAATCCGCGGACCGAGCGGGCGAAGGCGGCCCGGATGCTGCGCGCCGAGTTCAAGATCGCGCTGTCGGGCACGCCGCTCGAGAATCATCTCGGCGAGCTGTGGTCGCTGTTCGCGCTGGTGTTTCCGGGGCTGCTCGGCAGCTGGGATCAATTCCGCGCGCGGTTCGGCGTGCCGATCGAGCGCGATCGCGACGAGCGAGCCCGCGGTGCGCTCGCGCGGCTGATCCAGCCGTTCCTGTTGCGCCGCACGAAGGCCGAGGTCGCCCCCGAGCTGCCGGCGCGCACCGAGATCCTCG
>CAZDGY010000286.1:0-7616 GCA_964504685.1 uncultured Kofleriaceae bacterium
CGCGTCCATCCACACGTAGATCACGTGCGACAGCCCTTCGGGATCCGGCTCGGGGACCGGGATGCCCCACTGAAAGCTCGTGCGAGAAACCGAGAGGTCTCTCAGCCCCGACTTCAGGAACGAGACGATCTCGCTGCGATACGCGTCGGGGCGAATGAACTCGGGATGCGCTTCGATGTGCGCGAGCAACGGCTCGGCGTAACGCGACAACCGGAAGAACCAGCTGCGCTCTTTTTCGAGCCATGCGACCGGCGTCTTGTGGATCGCGCACAGCCACTGCTCGCCATCTTTGACCAGCTGACTCTCGGTGTAGAACGCCTCGCACCCGACGCAGTACCAACCCTGGTACGACGCGAGGTACAGATCGTCGGGGTTGTGCGCGCGGATGTGACGCCACAGCTCGGCCACGACCTTGCCGTGCTTCGCATCGGTCGTGCGAATGAACCGATAGCCTTCGATGCCGAGTTGTTTCCAGGTTTCGTCGAACCGCGGGGCGACTTGATCGACGAGCTGACGTGGCGTGAGGCCGCGCTTGGTCGCCGCCGCTTCGACCTTCTGGCCGTGCTCGTCGGTGCCGGTCAGAAATCGCGTGTCGTCGCCGCGCATGCGATGGAAGCGCGCGATCGCATCGGCGACGATCGTGGTGTACGCGTGGCCGAGGTGCGGGACGTCGTTGACGTAGTAGATCGGTGTCGTGATGTAGAACGGCGTGGCCATGGCTGGTTACGACGAGGGTAGGGAGGGGTCGCTCGGATCGTCGTCAGCGTCCGGCGGATCCGGTTCGCGCGGCGCACCGGGCGCGTTCGCGGCGGGGAACATCGGCTTGACCTCGACCGCGGGCAAGACCTCGCTGTCGCCCATCCCGTACGACACGCGCACCCGCTGGCGCAACACGTCGACTTCGACGACGCGGCCCTCACCGCGCGCCGAGATCACCCGCTTGCCGAGCTTCGGCAGGCCTTTGCGCATCTCCGCGTAACCGGCCTGCTCGTAGACGAGGCAGCACTTGAGCCGCCCGCATTGGCCGGCGACCTTGGTCGGCGACAACACGAGCCCCTGATCCTTGGCCATCTTGATCGAGACCGGCACGAACTCCGGCAACCACGTCGTGCAGCACAACGTGAGCCCGCACGAGCCGATGCCGCCGACCTGCTTGGCTTCATCGCGTGCGCCGATCTGGCGGAGCTCGACCCTCGTGCTGGTCGCGAGCGCGACACTCTGGACGAACTCGCGGACGTCGAGGCGCTGCTCGTCGGTCGTGTAGTAGACGTTGAGCTTGCCTCCGCGCGCTTCGACCCGGAACACTTTGAGCGGCAACTTGAGCGCGGCGGCTTTGTCTTTCGCGATCCGCAACGCTCGCGTGCTCGCGCCTTCGCTGTCTTCGCGCTCGGCGCGCAGATCTTGGTCGTTCGCGCGGCGGATCACGCGGCGCAACCCGCGGTCGCGCACCGCGCGCCGCAATGCCGGCCCCGCGATCCACGCGATCCGTGGTCCGCGCTCGGAGTCGACGATCACGCGCTCGCCGATCGCGTAGTCGGCTTCGCCAGCGTCGCACCATTGCAGGCGGCCCGCGGGGGTGAGCTTGATCGAGACGACGCTCGCGACATCGTCACCGAGCGTGGCGCCCGGGCCGTCGACGAGCGGAAAGCTCGCAGGATCGGGGTCATCGGCCGGCGGCTCGGTCGGCAGATCCGCGGCGAGGGCGACCGCCGGCGGTGGGCTGTCGTCCTCTTGGCCCCACGCCTCGACCGCCTCGGGCGGTGGCTCGTCGGCGTACGCGTCTTCGCGCGCGGCGTCGCTCGGCTTCGGACTCGCGACCTCTGGCCGCGGGGCGGGCTGATCGCGCGGCGGCTGATCGCGTGGGCGCTGATCGCGGTTCTGCGGATCGCGCGGGCGTTGCTCGCGAGGCTGTGGGCCGCGCTGATCGCGACCTTGTTGATCGCGCGGGCGTTGCTCGTGCCCGGGCGCGCCGCGCTGATCGCGACCTTGTTGATCGCGCGGGCGCTGATCGCGCCCTGGTCGATCCCGGGGCCCGCGTTGGTCGCGGCCCTGCGGAGAGCGACTCTGCTGGGGCGTCGGTTCCTGCGCCGGATCGCGCGACGGATCGTCGGCCGCCTCGTCCTCGGCATCGCGCGACGGATCGCGAGATGGATCCTGCTCGTCGTCGCTCGGGCCCGCATCATCGGGCTCGACGTATGGCGTCCCGGCAGCGGCGTTGCCGGCTGAAGCGCCCGGTGGCGGCTGCCGACTCCCCGGCGTCTGGTTCTGGTCCTGGCGTGGCGAGCCGCCACCACCACCGCCTCGGCGCCGTCGCCGTCGTCGTCCGCCGCCACCGCTGCCGTCGGCATTCTGGCCGCCGCCACCGCCGGTCGGTTCGCCGCCGTCGGTCACGCGCGGTCCTCCGCGATCTGCGCGATCACGGCTTCGATCGCGAGCTGCGGGTTTGCGTTGTGGATCGCGATCGCGGTGTGCCACGACAACACCGTCTGCGCCTGGCGCGACGCCCTCGCCGCGGCATCGAGCTCTCCGGCCGCCGCCGCCGCACGCGCCTTTGCATGCAGCCGTTGCGCTGCCGCGACCAGTACCGGCGCGGCATCGCCCTTCGCTTCGGCAACGCGCACCGGCAACGATGGATCGCGCTCCCCATCGACGCTCGCGAGCTCGTCGGCGAGCGCCGAGATCCGCTCCGCGCGCGCCGGATCGGCATCGGCGATCGGCGAGCCACCGGCGAACCGCACCCGCTGACAGCGGCTGCGAATCGTCGGCAACAGCTGCTCGGCCGAGGTCGTACACAGCACGAACAACGTGCGGTTCGGTGGTTCCTCGAGCGTCTTTAGCAGCGCGTTCGCGGCCGGCGGCGCCAGCGCGGTCGCCTCTTCGATAATGAACACGCGGGTGTCCGCCTCGTGCGGCGGCAGCCCCATCCGCGCGATGACCTGGTTGCGTACGTTCTCGATCGGCACGATCTGCGCTGCGCCTTCGCGCACGAGCGTCACGACATCGGGGTGGATGCCCGAGATGATCTTCGAGCAGGCATCGCAGCTGCCGCAACCTTCGCCGCGCGCCTCAGATGTGGAGACGCAGTTCAGCGCGCAGGCGAGCGCGAGCGCGGTGTCGAGCAGCGGTGCCCCGACCGGGCCCGAAAACAGATAGGCGTGGGGGACGCGATTGCGCTCGATCGCACCGCGCAACAGCGCGATCACGCGGTCTTGGCCAACGATCGTTTGCCACCCAGACACGGCGCCACCGTAGCTCGAATATTTTGCGACCGCCATCGGCTCGGCGCCGCATCTCGGCTACGCTGAGCGGCGATGGTGACTCCACCGCGTCCTCGGTCCGGAACGTCTCCGCTCGTCGGCGATGGACCGAGCTTCGCCGCGTTTCGCGAAGTGCCGCGCACCGGCGTGATCTACGTGACGACCGAAGCGAATCGCCATGGCTTCGCATCGCACCCGGACGAGTGGTGCAACCTCGGCCAGGGCATGCCCGAGAGCGAAGCGCTGCCCGGCGCACCGCCGCGGGTGAGCGAGCTGCCGATCTTGGCGGGCGATCAGGAATACGCGCCGGTCGCTGGGCTGTGGGAGCTGCGGGAGGCGATCGCGAGCTACTACAACGAGCTGTTCCGACGCGGCATGGGCAGCAAGTACTCCGCGGAGAACGTCGCGGTGTCGGGCGGCGGTCGCTCCGCGCTGACTCGCGTAGCCGCATCGCTCGGCAACATCAACCTCGGGCACTTCCTGCCCGACTACACCGCGTACGAAGAGCTGCTCGGCGTATTCCGCATGTTCTCGCCGATCCCGATCTTGCTCGAGCCCGAGCGCGGCTACGCGTTCTCCGGCGCCGATCTGCGGCGCGAAGTGCTCGGCCGCGGACTCGCCGCGATCCTCGCGTCGAATCCGTCGAATCCGACCGGCAAGGTGATCGGCGGCAGCGATCTCGCCGACTGGGTCGCGACCTCGCGCGATCTCGACTGCGCGCTGATCTTCGACGAGTTCTACTCGCACTACATCTGGCGTCCGGACCTCGTCGCGAATGGCGCGATCGAAACCGCGGCGCGCTACGTCGAGGACGTCGATCGCGATCCGGTCGTCATTCTCGATGGCCTGACGAAGAACTGGCGCTATCCCGGCTGGCGCGTGACCTGGACCGTCGCGCCTAAGAAGATCATCGACGGGGTGACGTCGGCCGGATCGTTTCTCGACGGCGGCGGCAGTCGTCCACTGCAGCGCAAGGCGACCGAGCTGCTCGCGCCGACCGTCGCGATCGCCGAGACCAAAGCGATCCACGCGGAGTTCGGCAAGAAGCGCAACAAGCTGCTCAACGGCCTACGTGACCTCGGCTTCACCGTCGATCTGCCGCCAGAGGGAACGTTCTACGTCTGGGCGTCGGCGGAGCATTTGCCGGCGTCGCTGTCCGACGGCATGAGCTTTTTCCGCGCGGCGCTCGAGCGCAAAGTGATCTGCGTACCCGGCGAGTTCTTCGATGTCGATCCGGGCAAGCGCCGCGGCGGACGGCCGTCGCGATTCCGTCGTCACGTGCGGTTCTCGTTCGGCCCGACGATGGCGAAGATCGATCTGGCGCTCGAACGCTTCCAGGCGCTGATCGCGGCGGCGAGCTAACCGCCCGCGACGCGACCGTGCGGGTAAGATAACCGCGTGGGAACTCCCGAGGCCGATCCCGGCACGCAACCCGCACCGCCATCGCGGCTGCGCCGGATCCTGCGCAAGCTGTGGTGGCTGCACTCGGGGTTCGCGCTGTCGTTCGGCGTCGGCGTGATGCTGTTTGCGCGCGCCGGGCTCGCTCACGCCGACAAGGTCATGATCGCGCTGTTCGCGTCGTGGCTGCTGCTGTTTGTCGCGTTGCGGTTCATCGTCGGACCGGCGAATCGCCGCGAGGACGAGGGCATCGCGCGCAAAGGCATCCGCACCGTCACGAATTACATCATCAAGCAGTTCTACCAACAGATGTTCTTCTTCCTGACGCCGCTCTACGCATCGAGCGCGACCTGGTCGTTTCAATCGTGGAACTGGTGGCTCGCACCGATCCTGCTGATCTGTGCGGTGCTGTCGACGATGGACCTCGTATTCGATCACTTCGTGATGGAGCGGCGCTGGCTCGCGTCGGCGATGTACGGCCTCGCGATGTTCGCGCTGCTCAACGTGCTGCTGCCGCTCGTGCTCGAGATCGACCACCGCACGAGCCTGATCTGCGCTGCCGCCGCGACTCCGACCTCGGTCGCGCTGTTGTCGTTCTCGGTCCGCCAAGTGCTCTCGCCGCAAGGTGCGATCCTCACGCTCGCTACGACCGGCGGCTTGCTCGGCGCGGTCTGGTACGGCCGCGCGTTCATCCCGCCGGCGCCGCTCGCGATGCCGGAGACCGCGGTCGGGCACGGCACCGAAGGCAGCTACGAGTGTCTGCCGCCGAGCAAACATCAGCTGCGGCGAGATCAGCTCGATCGCCTGCGCTGCGGCTCGTTGTTGCGCGAGCCGGGTGGGCTCAAAGAGCCGATCGAGCACGTGTGGACGCTGCGCGGCTCCGAGGTCGCGCGCGTCGCGCCCGACCGCATCGAGTGCGACGGCGACGGCGTTGTCTATCGCAGCTACTTCCCGGCCGAAGACCTACCCAAAGATCCGATCGGCATGTGGTCGTGCGAGACCTACACGCTCGGTGGCCAGCTCGTCGGCGTCAAGCGATTCGAAGTGATCGCGGCGCCCGACGCGCCGGCGACTCAGATCCGCAGCGCCAAGTAGAGCTGCGGGTCGAACGTGCCAGCGTGCGCGAGGTCGTCGAAGCCGACCGAGACGCCGAGATCGACCCGGTGACGCGGCGTGAAGTCGATGCCGGCGCGGATAAACACCAAGGTCGTTCCGCTCGTGCCGGCGCCCGCGGTGCTAGAGCCACCCGACAGATCACCGATGTCGATGCCGATCCGGCCGGTGAACGCGACGTTCGATTGCAGCTGATAGATGCCGTAGCCGGATAGGCGCAACGTGCCGGCGGATTGCTCGGTGCCGGTCGTCGTGCCTTGCGCCGCTTGCGCGTTCTGCAGCTCGCTGGTGAAGCTCGGCGGGAACTTCGACAGCTTGATGTTCAACAGATCATCGAACGCGCCGAGCGCGAACTTGTCGCCGAAGTGGAACTTGATCGGCGTCGCGATCGACAACGACATCGCGAACGGGTTCAGGTAGAACGGCAGCCCGATCCGCACGCCGATCCAGTTCTGGATCAGATACGTGACGTCGATACCGACCGCTTTGCCAGGGTGGATCGCGTACTGCTTCACCTGCGTGGCCGGATCGTCGTAGACGCCGGCGAACGCATACGTGACGCCGAGCTGGAACTGGCGCGTGATGCCGTAGCGTGCGCGCAGCGCGTCCGAGCTCCAGAACGGCGACATCTCGGCGTGCGGCGCGATCGAGAGCTCGGCCATGCCTTCGGGCAGCGTGATCGGGCGAAGCGCTTCTTCGATCGGATAGCCGACGGTCGCGGTCGGCGGCGGCGGTTTCGGCTTGCCGTTGTCGACGTTGCCGGCGCCGTGTGGGTTGTCGGGATTCTCGTCGGTGCCGTTCATGTCCGACGGCGGGGCGTCCTCGGTCATCTGCACGGCGCTGCCCGCGCCCGAACCAGCATCGGCCGAGCCGGAGCCCGAGCCCGAGCCCGAACCGGAGCCCGCTGCCGGCGTATCCTTCGCGGGTGCGATCGGGCCCTTCGCGGGCGCCTTCTTCTTCGGCTGCGCGGTCGCGACCGACATGGAAGCGATGACGACGGCGCTAAGGATCCAGGCTAGGCGGCGAACCATCCGCGGACATTACAACAAGGTCGGCCCTCGCCGTGTCGTGTCGGCCGTCCTTTGCTTCGCGCGGACCGCCGAGCGATCGGATCGGCTCGGACCCGCGGGCGCCTCTAGACGTGGCCGATCCACCTCGGCAACGCGGGATCCGCAGGCGCGGGGTCTGGTGCGCCGAGCTTGCGCACACCGACGATCGTCGCGGCACCGACCGCGCCGGCGAGCATCGCGACGAACGCGCGCCGAGTCGGCAAGCGCCAGGTCTTGGCGTCCTTGCGGTCGGTCACGGTCCGCACTCCGGCGCGTCATAGCCGAGCACCATGTCGCTGAGCGTCAGCTTGTTGCACGGATCTTCTTCGGCCGTCGCCGCCGAGCGCATCGACTTGCCGCTGACGTCGTCGTAGTCGCCGAGGATCGTCGGCGGCACCTTCGTCGCGTCGCGCTCGTCGAGATCCTTGCCGGTCTTCTTTGCCTGCGCCGCCGCGTCGAGCAGCTGCTGGTTGAACCACGCCAGGAACGTGACCGGGTGATAGTGAAACACGACCCCGTCGGACGTCAGCTTGCAGTGCGCCGCGGTCGCCGCGTCCCACCACAATCCGGGCGTGATCTGATTGTCGACGAGCTCGTCGATCTCGGCGGGCTTCCACTTCTTGAAGTCCTTCGGTACGCGCAGCGCCTCGGACCAGCTCGGCACCGCGGTCCATTCGGAGACGTTGAACGCCACCGTGTGGTGGAGCTGCTCGCCGCCGCCGCCCGAATAGAAGCTCGACAGCTCCTGCTTGGATAGCGTGCCGTCGTGGTCGGTGTCGATGTTGTTGTTGACCTCGAC
>CAZDGY010000287.1:0-7606 GCA_964504685.1 uncultured Kofleriaceae bacterium
GTTCGCCGCCGATGCCGTCGATCCCGGGGTTGATCGCGAGCATGTCGGTGACGACCGGTAGCGTCAGCGCACCGAACAGCCCGCCGTCGGTCGGCATCGTACCGCGCGCGCCGATCACGTCGACTTGGATGCGCGCGCGCTCGAGCTCGGCGGGATGCTGTCGCCGGACCGCGGGCAGGCCGCGGAGCACCGCCGCGGCTTGGTCGGTCGCTGCGGCGACGTCGGCGCCGTGACCGTCGACGCGCGCGAGCGGATGGCCATCGAGCCACACGGTCACCGCGAGCGGCCCGCCAAGCGGCCGGTGCACGCTACATGGCGGCGGCTCGGCCCCGATCAGCGCCGCACGCAACGGCGCGATCACCGCGGCGCGGTCGGCCGGATCGAGCCGATCCGGCGGCGGGATGCGAAACGTGAAATAGCCGTACGCGGTCGCCGCGAGAAAGATCACGCTCGGCAGCGTCCACACCGCGATCAGCGCGCGCGTTCGCCGCTTCATCCGACGCCGTACGCGCGACGCCCGGCGCGGGACATCAGGTACTTCACCTGCACGATCGGGAGTAACCCGACGAGCTCGACGACCAGCGCGACGCCGACCAGCGCCGACGCCGCCGCGGCCCCGCCGAACGCGCCATAGGTTCCTGCCAAGAAGGCGGCCGAGGCGAGCATCCGGACGATCAGGGCGATGGTGGCGAGCACGAGCAACGAGCCACCGCCGAGCGCGATCTGCCAGCCGCGCCGGCCGCCGGCGAGCGTCCCTCCGGCCATCACCGCGGTCGAGATCGGCAGGATCCACAAGTGGATCTGCGCGGACAACAAGCGGTTCGGGATCGCCTTCCAGATCGTAACCACATAGACGATCGCGAAAACCACATCCAGCCCGCCGTAGATCCACCGCCGGATGTCGCGCTGCGGCGAAGTCGGGGGGGCGCGGCCAGCCATCTTTTCGCGAGCATACTCGACCACTGCTGCTATCGTGGATGCATGGGCACGCTCCTGGCTGACTCTGTCCAACCCCGCGGCCGCATCGCTTGGGTAACCGCCGCACTCGGCGCCGCGATCGTCGCGTTCGTCTTGATGACGCCGAAGACCGCGCCGCGCCACACGTACGCCGCGCTCCAAACCGTCGGTCACTGCGTCGGCAGCGCGCCGGCGGTGACGGTCGGCAACGTGCCCGCGTACTACCGCTAAGAACCGAAACCGGTTGTCGGCTCAGGTTCTGCTTCCCTATCCCCAATGGGTTGAGAGCTCAGTTGCACGTCGGGCGTTGGACGCTTGGCGCCGGCATCGTCGACGGCAAGATGCCTTGTAGATAAGAGTACTCGTCGGTGCAGAACAGTCCCGGGACCTGGCCCGCGAGGGTCGCGCGCTCGAGGAACGGTCGATCGCCGCCGGCATCCATCAGGCGATTCGGCAGGTCGCCGGCATCGTGGAATCCATCCTGATAGGGGTTCGCGAGGCCGAGCGAGTGCCCGATCTCGTGCGCGAGCGTGTCGCCGACGAGGTTGCCGAGCACGTAGATCGCGCAGGCGATCTGGTCGTGACGCGACGAGCCCGGGCAGCTCGAGCCGTCGGCGAGCATCGCAGGCGCGCTCGTCAGATCTTCCGACGTTATCGGATTGCCACCTTGATCCGAACGGAACGGATCAAAGATCTGGTCGAAGGTCGGGTCGGCTTCGTCGGCCGACGACGCGAAGTCGCCGGGGTGCTGCGAGAAGGCCATGAACGACCGCACGAACACGCCGCCGTAGCCGGGGAAGCCGTCCTGCTGGGTCGTCGCGTTGACGCCGCCGAGCTCGTCATACAGCCGGAGGTTGCCGCTGTCTTTGCCCGGGGAGTTGTCGTAGCCGAACAACCCCATGTTGTTCGGATCGACCCCGACGATATCGACATTCGAGAACAGCGCGAAGTCAGTCGGCGGATCGGTGCGGAAGTCCATGTTGACGCCCGCGTAGGCCGACTGGCAAACCGAGAGGATCGTCGCGCGAATCTGCGCATCGACCGCGCGTAGGCCGTAGTCGCGAAGCTCCTCGGTGTACGCCGGCTCGTAGTCGAGATAGACGACCTGGCGGACCGGCGCGAGCGCGAACGAGATCTGGGTCGATACGCCGCGCACGGTGTCGGTGCCGAACGACACGATCGGCGTGATCGTTCCGGTGAAGCTGCCCGTGTCATGGCGCAGATCGAGCGCCTGGCCGAGCGCATCGTCGGTGTTGATGATGTAGCGAACGAGCCGGCCCTCGACGAACTCCGGGATCAGCGTCATGTCGACGGGGCCGGACTGGCCGCCCGTCTTCGAGAACGTGCCCTGGAGCTCGAGCTGGGTCAACGCGCCGGTCTCGCCGCCGACGAAGCCGCCACCGTGAACGAACACGTACTGACCGAGGCTCGCTGCCGGCGGATCGGCCGAGAACACCTGCGAGGTCACGAGCGTGTAGCCCGCGGTCAACGGCGACGCGTCGACCTCGGCGCCGATCATTTGCTTGTTGATGACCTGGACGGTGCCGGTGAACGTGCCGGGCTCGATGCCGACGATCTCGGGCGCGAACGGAAACGCCGCTTTCGTGCGCGACAGCGGATCCATCGGCACCATCGCGATGTCTTGTTGCGTGATCGCCGCGCACTCCCCGCCGGCGTCGGGCTGAAAGCAGCCGTTGACCCGCGCGTAGGAGTTGCCTTCGCCGCCGCCCAGCAAGAATCCGTCGCCATCGATCTCGATCTGGTCGTTGACGAAGATCAAGCCGGTCGCGATCATGGTCGGCGCTGGGGTCAGCTGCGTGCGGAACGACAACGCCGTCGTCAGCGGCGCGCTCGAATACGTCTTGCCGTCGGTGGTCGCCACGAAGTCGACCTCAGCCGTGCCGTGAAAGTCGGTATCCCCGCCGACCGCGGTGAGCGAGCTCGTATCGATCGCGACGGTCATCGCGGTGAAGCTCGAGAAGGTCGCCGGCCAGCTGACGTCAATCGGGCCGTTGTTGCCTTGGCCGACGAGGTGAAGCGTCGCACTGCCCCATTGCGAGGCGACGAACGAGTTGCCGGTCAGCTCGAGCGTCGAGCCCGGGATCACGGTCTGTGGTGCGACCTGGGTCAGCGCGAGGCCCTCGAGCCCTGGATCGGGCGCGGTCGTGCTCGCACAGGCGCCGAGCACGAACAGCCATGTCAGCGATCGGTTCATTGGCAGCTTGTCGCGGTAGTCGTATAGGACAGGTCGTACTCGTTGCGCGCATAGCCGTAGCCGTTGACCTTGACGTAGTAGGTGCCGGACGTCAGGCACGTGTCGATCTCTTCGATCGAGGTCGAGCTCGTCGAGGTCGCGATCACCGTGCCATCCGAGTGATAGAGGTGGAGGTCGAGGTCGGTGACCGGCTCGCCGTCGAGGAACAGGTCGACATCGGTGTCGCCGCTCACGACGATCTTGTACCAGTCGTCGTTCGCGCGCGTCATGTCGGTCGCCGACGGGCAGCTCACGAGGCTGTAGTCGTCGGGGTCGAGCGTCGGATTCGCCGAGGCTTCGCTGCGGGTGTCGTCGGGCTCCCACGAGTCATCGACGCACGGCTGGGTCGGCGCTTCGCACGAGCCGCTGATCGGCACGCACTGCAGAGCGGAGTTGAAGTCGACCGAGTAGATCAAGTCCGACGAGCAGGTGTACCCGCTCGGGCAGCCCGAATCGCACGACTCGAGGCAGTAGCTGTTACCCATGTCGCCGATGTACGCGCACTCGTTGCCGGTGCCGCACTGCGAATCCGCGCTACAAGACGTACACAGCCCCGCGGTGTCGCTGCCGCCCGCGGTCACGATCATCGAGTAAACCTGCGATTGCGTGACGTGGCTGCACGTCGGGCTGTCCGCATCTTGCGCGACCATCACGTAGTACACGGTGGCTTGCGTGCCGGCCTGGCTGGTCGCGACCGGGTTCGGGATCGTGCCGAGCCAGTCGCCACTCATCAGGTCGCCCGATTGCTCGGTCATCGACAGCTGGATCATCGAGCTCAGATCGGGCGTCGAGCCCGGGTCGGTCGTCGAGTAGTAGATCAGCGGCGCGTCCTTGAGGCCGATGTCGTCGCCGATCGTCGCGTTGATCGCGAGATCGAGATAGGTCGTCTCGTCCATCGGCGTATGATCGATCGTCGGCGCGTTGCCCGGGCAGGTGTTGCCGCTGCCGTTGCGCAGCACGATCAAGTAGTCCTTGAGCACCTTCGGGTTGTCGCCATCGTTCGCGGACAAGATCAGGGTGTAGCGGTCATCCGCCGCGATCTGGTCGGCCGACGGGCACCACTTCCACGCCGCGGATTGGCCATCGGTCGGCGTGATCAGCGCGCCGTCGATCACCGGCTCTTCTTGCGCGATCATCACGTTCGGCGAGTCGCTGTCCTGCACGACGATCGCGAGCTTAACGCACTGCTTCATCGACAGATCGATCGTCGTGCCCGTGCCGAGCGGCTGCTCGAATACCGGCGCGGTACCGGAGCCGATCGATGACTTGACGACGATGTTGATCGTCACGGTCGTGGTGTGGATGCCATCGGACACCATGAAATCGAACGCGTGCGAGCCGAGGTCGGCGGCGAGCGGGGTCCAGCGGAACAAGCCGGCGCCACTCGGAGCTACCGTCATCTCAGCGTTCGCTCCGAGGTCGGTGACGTCGGCCGCGCTGTAGCTGTACGTCAGCTGGCCACCGTCTTGGTCGGTGCCGTCGAGCTGGACGTCGAGCTCGACCCCAACCTGGGCAACCTGGTCGGAAAGCCCCGACAGCTCGGGCGCGTGCCCGCTGGCACAGGCAACTAGAGTAGCCAGGCAAATGGAAGCTAACCGCATGACTTCGGGTAAGAGCAAGGAGCGGGCCGTGGCGCTATGAGTCGCCGATCACGCTCCGTTGAGCGGAAGTCAGCGAGACAAGGTCGCGTGGTCCTCGCCGAGGGCAAACGCGAGTAGCCCCTGGGCAACTGGATCCGCCAGGTAGCTTTGGAGGTCGAGCTCGGCCGCAGCGGCCAGGACCTCGAGCCCGACCCGGAGCGATCCCGACGCCAACAGGCCGGCGCGGGCGCCGGCGACCCGAAGATCGCGCGCTAGCTCGCGCGGCCGCAGCTGATTATCGACTGCGGCAGCGTACGGCTTGAGCTCGTTCATCAGGCCGGTCGGGATCAGCCGCCGCAACTTTTGGAGCTGGACGCCGACCGCGTCGGGATCGATGCCGTCGATCGGGAACTCGGGCTGGAACAGGCGAAGCAGCGCGACCACAAGGACGCCGAGCTCGTCGACGCCGAGCCGCGCGGGAATCGCGAGCGACGACTGGGCGAGCTTGAGCGCGCTGCCCGCCGCGAACCGCACGCCGCGCGCATCGCCCTGCGCGATCGATTGGCCGATCACGACCGATACCGGGCTGGTCGGCTCGGCGACCATCGCGTAAGGCTGGCGGGCCGACAAGTAGACGTCGACGTCGCCGAATCCGAGCGCGGACGCGACGTCTTGCACCGCGGCGGCGACCTTGCTGTCCTTCGCGCGCAACCGATCGCCGCGCGCGACGCCATAGCTGCGCAGATCGACGCCGACGTGCTTCGCGACGCGATCGCCGAGCAGTTGGAACACCTGTCGCAGCTCGGCCGAAACCGAGTGCGGGAACAAGATCTCGTCGCTGTCCGGGCGGATCAGCGCGGCCAGCGCGCCGGGCTCGACCCGGTGATCAGCGAGCAACGCCGCTTCGGGTTCGCCGCCGGCGCCGAACAGCTGTGCGAGCTCGGCGGCCGACCGCGCGATCGCGAGCGAAGTCTCGACCCCGGCGTTCGCACGCGCGAGCATCGACCGCGCGATCACCCGATACGCGACGCCATCTCTCGGCTCGGTCGTGATTCGCGTCCGCATTGCACCGGCGACGCGATTGAGATGGACGCGCACCGACGTCATGTCGCCCGCATCGCGATAGAACGTGACGACCTCGGACAACGCGATGTCGCTGGTCGGCGCCCCATCGAGTGCGAGGTTGAGCGCCCGCTCCGCGCGCTTGGCGTCGTTGAACCCGGTCTTGAAGATCTTCGCGACGCGATGCAGGTGCAGCGCGCGCTTGTCCGGATCTTGCTCGTTCTTGACGAGGCGCTCGCACGCGCCGAGCGCGAGCTTCCACTCGCCGGCGCCGGTCGCGAGATCCGCGAGTCGGGTCAACGTGTTCTCGTCGTCGGGCTGGTAGGTCAGCGCGCGTTGGAACGCCTTGAGCGCCATCGGGATGTCGACGAGCCGATCCGCGTAGATCAGGCCGAGGCGATAGCACAGCGTCTTCAGCGTGGCCGGATCGCGCTCGAGCCGCGCCCATTGCATCAGCGCGTCGGCGGCTTCCTGCCAGTTGCCAAGCTCCCACGCGATGTCGGCGAGCGCCATGTGCGCGCGCAGATCGTTGGGATCGGCGGCGAGGATCTCGCGGTAGTGCTTCACCGCCGTCTCGCGATCCGACAAGAAGTTGCGCGACAGCTCGGCGACCGCACGATGCAATGCGATCCGCGCACGCGGCTCGGTCTCGTAGTCGAGCCGGTTCGCGAGCAGGATAGCGAGCTCGTCGTGCGCGGCATCTTCTTCGAGCAGGATCCGCAGACGCAGGAACGAGTCGCGGTGGCTCGGATCGGCGGCGAGCGCTTTCTTGAACGCAGCCTGCGCTTGCTCGTTGATCAGCGCCTTGTCCATCAGCGCAACGCCGGCGAAGTGATGGAGCTGCGCCTTGATCTTCCCGTCGCTCGAGATCGCCGCTTGGCGATTCGCCGCTTCGGCGACGTCGACCCAGAGCTGGCCCTTGAGCGCCGCAGCGCGCCAACCCTCGAGCGCAGGCACGTGACCGGGCACGAGCTCGTCGGCCTTGCCGAACTTTCCGACCGCGGCATCGATCTGTCCGAGCTCCGCGAGCGTCTCTCCGGCGCGGGTCCAGAACGCTGCGCCACTGCGAGGATCCCCGTCGAAGTAGTTCGCGATCTGCTCTTCGAGCTTCGCGAGCTCTTCCGATGCACCACCGCGCCGAACGATCGACTCGAGGTGATGCAACGCCATCCGGTTCTTCGGATCGGCTTCGACCGCACTGCGATACAGATCCGCTACCTCCACGTCGGGCCTGCGGTCGCGGGTCGCGAGTTGGGCGGTGTCGACGATCAGCGCCGCGCGATCGCGCACGTACTCGGTCGGCAGCTGCGCGAGCTCGGACCGGCGCAAGCGGAGCAGCTCGCCGATCTGCTCGGTGGCGGCGTACTCGCGCTCGAGGCGGTGCATGATGTCGACGCGCCCCGGATCGGCCTGCGCCGCACTCTCGAGCGCGATCTGCGCGGAGCCGACGTCGCTGCGCAGCTCGCCATCGATCTGCGCGAGCAGCTCGTACGCGATCGCTTTCGCGCCGGCATCGTCGCGTTCCTCGGCGGCGCGCAGCTGCGCGAGCGCGAGCTGGGTGATCGGCGCAGGCTCGCCGAGCTCGGTTGCAACGCGGATCAGAGGCACGGTCGCGAGTGGATCGCCGGGATGGAGCTCGAGGGCCCGCTGGTAGAGGCCGAGCGCGCCCGCAGTATCGCCCTGACCGGCCGCGAGATCCGCGTCGCGCACGATCCGCGCGAACGCATCGCCGTGGGCGGATGACGGTTCGTGG
>CAZDGY010000288.1:0-7590 GCA_964504685.1 uncultured Kofleriaceae bacterium
TTCGTCGCCGCGCACTTCGGCCGCGTACTTGTCGGAGTCGAGCACGGTGCGCACTTCGTCGGGGCCGAGTCCGACCTCGACCGCCAGCGCGACGAGCTCGTTGCGATCGCCGATCGCGCGGCCTTCGGTGAAGTACGCGCGCATCAGCCGCTCCTTCAGCGCGTCTTGCACGCCACGCTCGTGCGCGAGATGAAGGAGGCGATGCGCGTCGAACGTGTTGCCAGAGCGCAGCTTGTCGAAGTCGAGCTCGAGGCCGTCGCGCGCCGCGATCGCGACGAGGCGATCGCGATTCTCCTGCGCTTGCGCGATCGAGATGCCGTACTTGCGCGCGATGCGCTCGAGGTGCGGCACCTTCGAATCCGAAACCCGCTGTGCCTTCGGGTCGAGCTCGAAAGCGCGCCACACGATGCGGACTTCGCCGGCGTGTGGAAACTTCGCGAGCGCTTGCTCGAGATGCCGCTTGCCGACGTAGCACCACGGGCAGGCAATGTCGGACCAGACGTCGATTCGCAGCGTCGGTTTGGCGGACATGCCGTTACCTTACCGCCGTTCCGCAGCGAGGCTAGCGATGCCTTCACGCCCTCTCGACGCCCAGGCCGGTAGAAGTCGCGGAAACGCCCCAGTAAATCGACGTCAGCTTGTGCACCGCCAGTTCGTGATCATGTTACTGGCTCTCATGCAGACAAAATGGATCGTCCTGGGTGGGGTCGTTCTGCTCGCGCTGATCATCGGCGGGTCGTGCGCTCACACGTACAACAAGCTCGTCGGGCTCGATCAGGAGGTCCAATCCGCGTGGGCGGAGGTCGAGAACAACTATCAGAGCCGCGCCGATCAGACGACCAACGCGATCGCGATCGTCAAGAAGGCATCGAGCTTCGAGCAGGAAACGCTGACCAAGGTGATCGAGGCGCGATCGCAGGCTACGAGCATCAAGCTGTCGGCCGACGATCTCACCGATCCGGCGAAGCTCAAGGCGTTCGAGGCCGCGCAGGCGAACCTCGGCACGTCGCTGTCGCGACTGATGGTCGTGGCCGAGCAGTATCCCGAGCTGAAGTCGATCGGCGCGTTCACCGATCTGCAGGCGCAACTATCCGGCATCGACAACCGCATCCGGGTCGCACGCATGAGGTTCAACGAAGCGGCGAAGAGCTTTAACACCTCGCGCAACACCTTCCCGACGAACATGCTCGCCGGATTCTTCGGCGGCAAGTTCAACGACAAGGCGTACTTCTCCGCGAAGGCCGGCGACGAGAACGTGCCTACGGTGCAGTTCTAAGGTCCCTATGCGCCGGCTCGCGCTCGCGCTCGCGCTGGTGGTCGGGCTCACTGCCGTCGCATTTGCGAAGGCGCCGCCGGCCCCGCCCAAGCCGACGCGTTGGGTAACGGATAATGCCGGCTTACTGGCGGCGACCGAGCGCGAGCAACTCGACGACCGGCTCGAGAAGTACGAGCGCGCGACGGGTCGCCAAGTCATCGTGTGGATCGGCACGACGCTCGACGGCGAGCCGATCGAAGACTGGTCGGTGCGCGCGTTCGCAGCGTGGAAGATCGGCGAGAAGAAGCTCGACAACGGCGTCGCGGTGTTCCTATTTGCGACCGATCACCTCGTGCGGATCGAAGTCGGTTATGGCGTCGAAGACCGTCTGCCCGACATCTACGCGTCGCGGATCATCCGCGAGCAGATCGCTCCCGCGCTCAAGGCCGGTCACCCAGCGGCGGGCTTGACCGCAGCGATCGACGAGATCACGAAGCGGCTCGACTCGGTACCCGATGCGCACGCCGAGCGAGTGCGCGATGGCCCGCAGCATACGAGCACGGGCGTCAGCCTCGGCACCCTGATCCTTGGCGGCATCATCGGCCTGTTCTTGCTCGGCCTCGCGATCACGCACCCGCGGATGGCGCTGTGGCTGCTGTGGAACGTCATCTCATCGCTCGGTCGCGGCGGTGGCGGCGGCGGTGGCTACTCGGGCGGCGGTGGCGGCGGCGGCGGCGGCGGGTTCTCGGGCGGCGGCGGCCGATCCGGCGGCGGCGGAGCGAGCGGATCGTGGTGAGCGCTCGCTCGATCGATCGCGCCGCGGTCAAGGCCGCGATCCTCGCGGCAGAGCGCACGACCTCGGGCGAGATCGTGGTGTCGATCGCGCCGTGGTTTTGGGGCAGCGTCGACAAGGCAGCCGACTTCGCTTTTGGCAAGCTCGGCATCTCTCACACGCGCGATCGCAACGGCGTGTTGCTGTTCGTGTGTCCGCGCCGGCGAAAGTTCGTCGTGCTCGGTGACCAGGCGATCCACGCCAAGGTCGGCCAGCCGTTCTGGGATGCCGCGGTCGCTGCGATCAGCGAGCGGTTTCGCGCGCGCGACCTCACCGGCGGAATCGTCCACGGCATCGAGACGATCGGCGTCCAGCTCGCGGAGCACTTCCCGCGCCGGGCCGACGACGTCGATCAGCTACCCGATGATCCAGTCGACGCTTGAAGCCGTGGTGGGCGCAGCTCTTGTATGTGCTGGAGCTTCGTGGTGTGAAGCGTCATGAGATCGATCTGGATCGCCGTCGCGCTGCTCGCCTATTCAACCTCTTTTGCGGCCCCGCCGCCGGTGCCGGCAACGGTGCAGCCGGTGAAGCCGACCGAGAGCCTGATCGCGCCGATGGCGAAGCTCTCGTTCATGCGGGGCACCTGGCGGGGCGTCGCGAACGGCACGACGCCCGATGGGCACCCGTACACGGTCACGCAGACCGAGCGGATGGGCCCGATGCTCGGCGGCGACGTCATCGTGATTGAAGGGCGCGGGTACGCAGCCGACGGCTCGACCGGTTTCAACGCGTTCGCCGTCGCGTCGTGGAATCCCCAGACGCAGAAGTACGAGCTGCGATCGTACGCACAAGGCTATGCCGGCACGTTCGAGCTCAAGCTCACCGCCGATGGCTATACTTGGGAAGTTCCCGCTGGCCCCAATGCGGTCATGCGTTTCACGGCGACGGTCAAGGACAACAAGTGGCGCGAGGTCGGCGAGTACGTCGCGGGCAATAAACCGCCAAGGCCATCGTTCGAGATGAACCTGACCAAGCTCGGCGACACAGACTGGCCGCTCGGGACGCCGGTCTCGCCGAAGTAGCGATTCCGTCAACCGACCGGCGGCTTCCGGTCGCGGCCGTGGTCGTGAACTTTGACGGCGACGGCGACGGTCAAGGAGCCACTTGAACCGGCGCGGGCTCGGGCTCGGCGGGATGCCAGCCGGGGACTTCGCGCCACCACGGCGTCGGACCGGCCACGCGCTCTGGCTCGAACGCGGCGCCGAGCTTGGGCGTGATGATCCGCGCGCCGCGCTGGGGAGCGAGCGCGATCAGCTCTTCGCCCGGCGCGTCCCACGCGTGAAACCCGAGCGAGAACGTGCCCCAGTGCACCGGCAACAACGTGCCGCCGCCGAGCATCGCAAAAGCTTCGAGCGCGTTCGCCGGCCCGAGATGGATCGTGCCCCACGCCGGGTGATACGCCCCGATTTCGAGCATCACGAGATCGAACGGCCCGTAGTTCTTGCCGGTGTCGAGAAACTGCGGAGTCAGCCCGGTGTCGCCGGAGAAGAACACGCTGCGCCGCTCCGAGCGGATCACCCACGACGCCCACAGCGTCTTGTTGCGGCCGGTCAACGTGCGGCCCGAGAAGTGCTGGGCCGGCGTCGCGATGAAGTCGATCCCACCGACTCGCGCCGACTCGTGCCAATCGAGCTCGGTGATCTGCGCGGGCGCGAAGCCGTAGCTCTCGAGATGTGCACCGACGCCGAGCGCGGTGACTACCGGTACGCCGGTCTTCGCCAGCGCGGTCATCGTCGCGCGACACAGATGATCGAGGTGATCGTGCGACAGCAACACGACATCGATCGGCGGCAGCTCGGCAAGCTCGGCGGGGACGGGATGGAACCGACGCGGGCCCATGAAGCTGATCGGCGAGACTCGCTTGCCGAACACCGGATCGGTAAGCACGCGCCGACCGTCGAGCTCGAGCAGCACGGTCGAGTGGCCGAGCCAGGTCGCGCGGAAACCGGTGTCGGGAGGCTTCGCCCAGGTCTGGTGCGGACGCTCGAGCGGCAAGGGCGCCGGCGGTCGGCGCTGTTGACCGCCGAAGAACCACTCGCCGAGCATCGGCAGGGTTCCGCCCTGCACGCCTTCGCGCATGCCACTCGGGTTGCGAAACGCACCGTCATGGAACTGCGCGGACGCGACGACGCGTTCGTGCCGCAAGTTGGTCGCCATCAATCCAGCATAGCAAGTCGCTAATAGAGGGCGAGCACCGACAGGATCAGCGAGTCCTTGCGCGCGAGAAAGCCGGTCTCGGGATCGTAGGTCTTGGAGCTCGATTCATCGTGGCGGTACTCGAAGCGAGTCGTGAACTTCACCGGGAACCTGTCGACCTTGAGCTCGGCGGTCAACGTACCTTCGTCGAGGATCTGCGGCAGGCTGGTCGTGAACCCCTCGCGGTCGTAGTAGCGCTCGAGCCGCGCCGAGAACGCGAGCCAATGCTCGGGCTGAAGCCGCGCGTAGGCGGCGACGCCGCCGAACTTCGCGTCGCCCGGGATGCCCTCGTCGATGCCCGCGTCCGTGCTCACGGCGAAGCCGACAAAGTGGTTCGGCCAGTACGATGCGTAGAGATCGCCGAGGTTGCGCAGCGACAGCCCACCCGGCCGTAGCGGCGGGTGCTCGAGCCCGGCCATGTACACCGCATCGAGCTCGAACCCGGGGCCCGGCCGCCACTGCGCCGCAGTCGCGAACGAGCGCATGCCGTTGCCGTCGACGAGGTTCGCATCCCAGCCATCGAGCCAGAACGCTGCGAGCGTGACCTGACGCGATACCGGATACGTGAGGCGAACGCCGGTGTGGACGGAGGGCTCGGCCCATTCGTAGACGAGCGAGCGCGAGTAGTTCCAGTTGGTCCACGACTCGATCTCCTCGAACCCGACTGGCGTTACGAACTTGCCGACGTCGATCTCCAGCCCGTGACCGACCGGTACGACCGCGGTAACGAATGCCTGAGCGACGTGCGACATCACCCGAGCGTAGGTATGGTGCTTGACGTTCGCCGGATCCTCGGCGAGGAACGCATCGGACGTCTCGCCGGCACCGAGATCGACGAGGAAGCCGACTGGGCCGGGGCGATGAGCGATCCGGGCGCGCACCCAGGCGAGGCCGACGCCGCTCGACGGGTCGTCGACGTTGAGATCACCTTGGTTCGCCTCGGGCGTGTTGAACGCGGTCGATGCGTACGCATCGAGGAACGCGTGAAAATCGATCACCTTAGCCGCGATGCCCTCGTAGGCGTCGCTCAGCGAGCCGGCCCCGGCGTCTCGCCCATTCGGCGCGAGCACCACACCCGCGACCGCGAATGCAGCGAGTGCCGGACGGCGGACCACGGAACATCTTAACCAAATGCGCCGGCGCGGTCAGTTGAAGCTGCCGGACAACGACAACGTGTTCTCGACGCGCAGCGTTCCAGCCGAGCCCGTCGCCGCGTAGCCGTAGATCCGGACTTCGACCGCGCCGTTTGCACCGCTGACCGAGAGCACCGGCACGCTAGGAGTTGAAGTCGAGCAGGTCGCGGTCTGCATGAAGTTGTCGTCGCTCGTCGCGACCGCGCACGACTTCGGCCCGGTGCCGCTCGCTTTTGCATCGATCGACGCCGCGGTGAGCGACAACGTGCATCCGCTCGGCGGCGTCAGCGAGATCGTGTAGTACGCGCTCGGATCGAGCGTCGCCGCGGTCGGCCAGCTGTTCGAGTTGATCGAGCCAGCGCCCGTCATCGCGACGAGGCCAGGCGCTCGCGTGATGTCTCCGGCCACTCCGCCGGGCGCGGTAGCCGACACGGGGGTCGACGCTTGATCGCCTGGCTGCCCGGTGAAATCCCAAGTCGCCAGCACGCCGGTGAACTGCATCGCGCAGCCGCCATTCGAACCGTCGCTGCCGGAACCCGAGCCGGTATCAGTCGCTCCGTCGCGTAGCAAGTGCACGGCGTCGACGTTCGCCGACGTCGCAGCGGCGCAGCTAGCACAGACGATGAGCGCGAGTGCGCGCCAGGTTCGCATTGCTTCTAGGACAGAAGCTACTCGATCACGACCAGCGAGTTAACACCCGCGCCGGCAAACGAGATGCCCTTGCTCGTCATCGGGTCCATGAACGTCCCGAACATCGTGCCGACCCCGGTCGAGGTATCGATCGTGACGACCCGACCGGTGCCGTCGTGGGTGAACCCGAACACCTGATTGTTCGCGAACGACACGCCGAACAGCTTCGGAAACCCGCTCGCGCCGATCATCGTCACGGTTCCAGTCGCGACATCGATCTTGACGAGCGAGTTGTCGTTCTGGGTCGACGACGTGCCCAGGCTGTACGCCGTGCCGAACACCGTGCCGTTGTCGACGCCGACCATGTCGCCAGCGAGCGCCATGCCGTTGCTCATCGTCACCGGTGCGCCAACCGTCGGCGGTGACACCGAGATATCGATCTGGCAGATCGCGCCCATGTAGTCGCCCATCCAGAGCCGGCCGTCCGACGTGGTGGTGAGCGCAACTGCTTTCGTGCCGCACGTCGATAAAGAACCGACGAGCGTGACGTGGCCGTCCATCGGGCTCGCGGTGTAGAGCGCGGTCTCCGAGTTGACGTAGATCGTGCCGTCCGGCGCGACCGCGAGATCGGTGATGACGTCGGGGGTCGAGCTGCCAGTCGGCGGCGGCGCGTTGAAGTTACCGACGGTGACGAGCGCCTTGGTTTGCAAGTCGATCGTGTAGAGCACGCCATCGCTGTGCGCGTAGACGTTGTAGCCGCCGGCCGGCGCGTCGCCGCCACCGCCAGGCGGGGCATCGATCGAACCATGATGATCAGCGTCCGGCCCCGTGGTGCCGGCTCGCGACGGTCCACACGCGGCAAGAGCGCCAAACGACAACGACACGACGATCGCCAATTTCCCCATCGCGGCGAACCGTAGAGGAATCGCCTTCGAGATGTCGAGTCGCAACTCGATGCTGGCCAACTCTTTATGATCTGCCCGAGGCGTCGTCACGGCGCCGAAGACCCGTCAGCGTTGAGGCGAAATTGGTCAATGACCGAGTCGTTCGCATAGTCGTAGTCGGTGAACTGGACCTTGCCGTCCGCGAGCAGCTCGACGATCCCGTAGCCGTAGTTCGTGCCCGAGGTCAGCGGGGCGCCGCCGTTGCCACAGATCACGTCGTGCTCGCTCGCGTAGTGAGCGTAGGTATGGGTGTGGCCGAAGATCTTCAGCGTGTAGGGATACTTCGCGATGATCGCGTCGGAAGGCGTGACGCCAGGCGCGGTGTTCGCGTACGAATCCTCGTGACGGACGATGAACGTATACGTCGTCGCCTGTGACAGCGCGGTGTCGAGCCAGGTAGATTGCGTGCTGTCCCACGCGTTCGCCGCGATGATCACGACCTTCGCGGTCCACGACTGGTCAGGCGCCGCGAAGTTCACGACGTAGTACGGCTTGGTCTGGCTGATCGGGTCGAGCAGCCTGGTCGTAAACGCGGTGTAGTTGTTCGTGATGCCGTCGGCGTTGCCGCTACCGCAGTTCGAGTCGGTGTAGCCGGTGCAC
>CAZDGY010000289.1:0-7576 GCA_964504685.1 uncultured Kofleriaceae bacterium
GGCTGATGACGCGGATGACGAACGACATCGAGAGCCTCAACGAGATGTTCGCGCAAGGCGCGATCACGCTGATCTCGGACTTCATCAAGATGCTCGCGATCCTCGGCGTGATGCTGACGATCGACGTCGGGCTCACGCTGCTCGTGATCGCGACGCTGCCGCTACTGATCCTACTCGTCGAGATCGCGCGGCGCGTGATGCGGGCGTCGTTCCGCCAGATTCGCGTCCGACTCGCCGCGATGAACGCGTTCGCGCAAGAGCACCTGTCGGGCATCCGCGTCATCCAGCTGCTCGGTCGCGGCAAGATCGCGTCGCGCGAGTACGACGAGATCAACGCCGGCCACCGCGACGCCTACCTCGGCCAGATCCGCGCAGACGCTGCGATGTACGCGTTAGTCGAAGCGATCGGCTCGATGGCGATCGGGCTCGTGATCTGGTTCGCATCCGGCCACCGCACCGGCGACATCATGACGATCGGCGTGGTCGTCGTGTTCATCGACTACATCGGCCGCTTCTTTATTCCGGTGCGCGACCTGTCGGCAAAGTACGCGGTCATGCAGGGCGCGATGGCCGCGAGCGAGCGGATCTTCCAGCTGCTCGACACCGACGAGCCAGACGGTGGAACGAAACCGGCCGCGAACGCGAATCGCACGCCGAACCTCGATGGCCCCGCGGTCGTGCTCGCCGGCGTGAAGTTCAGCTACGGCGCGGAGCAAGTCTTGCGCGGCATCGACCTCACAGTTCCCCGCGGCGCGACGGTCGCGGTCGTCGGCGCCACTGTCTCCGGCAAGTCGACCGTGATCAAGATGCTGACGCGGCTCTACGACTACGACAGCGGCACGATCGAGATCGACGGCGTCGACCTGCGCGCGATCGCGCTCCCCGACTTGCGGCGGCGAATCACCGTGGTTTCGCAGGACGTGACGCTGTTCGCCGGCACCCTCGCCGATAACATCACGCTCGGCAAGAGGTACGACCGCGCCAAGCTCGACGAGGCGGTGCGCCGCGTCGGTCTCGATCGCGCGCTCGAACGCCGCGGCGATGATGTCACTTGCGAGGTCGCGGAGCGCGGCGGCAATTTCTCGGCCGGGGAACGCCAGCTCGTCGCGTTTGCTCGCGCGCTGCTTCGCGATCCGGAGATCCTCGTGCTCGATGAAGCGACCGCGCACGTCGATCCGATGGCGGAGGAGCTGATCGAACGCGGCGTCGCCGAGCTGATGAAGGGCCGGACGACGCTCGTGATCGCTCATCGCCTGACGACGATCCGCAACGCCGACCTGATCGTCGTGATGGACAAGGGCCAGATCGTCGAGCAAGGCCGGCACGAAGAGCTCGTCGCGCGCGGCGGCCTCTACGCCGCACTCGAGCGCACGTTCCGCCGCCAGGACTAGCGCCGGCCCCCGGCCCATTCCCAAGCGGGATTGGGTATGATTGGTGACGGATGCCACCGGATATGTACGAGCGACTGCGTCTCGCGGTCGACGTGATGGCCGATGGCGCGATCGTGGCGGACACCCGCAGCGGCGACGTCACGATCAATCGCGCCGCGCGCGTGATGCTCGGGATCGCGCCCGACGAGGCGGTCGACACTGCGTATCTCAAAGACGTCGTCGGCTTCTATCCGTTCGACCTCGCAGCCGCGTCGCCCGACGGTCAGCCGATTCGCGAAGAGGTCCGGATCGGCGAACGCGTGCTGCACTCGGTCGTCACCCCGTTGCGCGACGGCGAAGAATCGATCGGCGCGATCGTGGTGCTCCGCGATCTCGGCGATACCGCCGACGTCGCTCGCAAGCGCGCCGAGTTCGCACAGGTCATGTCGCACGAGCTGCGCACGCCGCTGACCTCGATCGCGGGTGCGCTCGACATCGTGCTGTCGGGCTACGCCGGGCCGTTGTCGGATCGCCAGCTGCGCTACGTCGATATGGCGCGGCAAGCGGCGACCCGAATGAACCAGCTCGTCGACCAGCTGCTCGACCTCGCGCGCGCGCAGGCCGGCACGATCACGGTGGCTGCGGCGCCGGTCCAGCTCGACCGGCTCGCCCGTGAAGTCATCGATCGTTATCGCGCGGCCGCCGCGACGAAGCAGCTGACGATCGTGCTCGGCGCGTCCGCCGAAGACATCTCGATCGTCGGCGACCCCGAACGACTCGCGCAGGTGCTCGGAAATCTCATAACGAACGCGATCCGCTTCGCTCCGGCGAACGGCGTGATCGACGTCCAGGTGTTTGGCCCGCCGCTGTCCGAAGACGCGGTCGGCGTCTCGGTGCACAACTCCGGCACTCCGATCGCGCCCGAGGATCACGAGCGGATCTTCGAGCCGTTCTCGGCGTCGAGCCGTCGCGTCGGTGGCACCGCGCTCGGCCTGTCGATCTCGCGGACAATCGTCGAAGCCCACGGCGGCCGGATCTGGGTCGAGTCCGGCGGCGACGGCACGAAGTTCGTGTTCACGCTGCCCGTATCGCCGAAGACCGACTCGAAAGCCGACCAGACGATCCCGCTGCCGACGATGCTCGACGGCAGCTCGACTCGACGCCGTGGACTCGGCGACGGTGCCTGTGCGCTCGTGGTCGACGACGACCAACGCCGCTCGCTGTTGCTCAAGGGCCTGCTGATGGCGTTGACCGACCGGGTACTCGTGGCCAACGACGTCGATGCCGCGCTCGCGATCGCGCGCGCGGAGCATCCTGCGCTCGCCGTGATCGCCGGCGCGATGTCCGATTCGATCGCGCTGCTCGCGATCCTCGAGCACGATCCAGACACTCACAAGACCGCGGTGATGGTCGTCGGCGATGCCGAGCGCCGCGCCGATCTGATCTCCGCCGGCGCCGACGACGTGCTGGAGTTCCCGATCCAACCCGCTGCATTTCGCGATGCGTGCCTGCGGCTGGTCGAGAGTGGCCGCCGCGAAGCGCCGCGCGTGCTCGTCGTCGACGACGATCCGTCGATTCGGCAGATTTGCCGCGAGGTGCTACAGCTCGGCGGTTACCAAGTGCGCGATGCCGGCTCCGCGACCGCGGCGCTCGGCGAGGCGCGGCGGTTTCGCCCCGACATGATCCTGCTCGACGTGCTGATGCCTGGCATCGACGGCTATCGCACCGCCGAAATGATCCGCGCCGACCCTGCGATCGGGATGGCACCGATCATGTTCCTGTCCGCGCGCAGCGATACCGCCGACAAGGTGCGTGCGTTCCGCAGCGGCGCAGAAGACTACATGGTCAAGCCGTTCGATGCGGCCGAGCTCCTCGCACGCGTCGGCAAAGCGCTAGATCGGCAAGCGCGCGAGCTCGGCGCCTCACCGACGACGCAGCTCCCGGGCGCCGATGCGATCCAATCGGAGGTCGAGCGCCGCCTCGAGCTCGGCGGGGGCGGCACGGTCGCGTGCTACCTCGATCTCGACAACCTCAAAGCGTTCAACGACTACTACGGCTACGCGAAAGCGAACGCGGTGATCCGCCAAACTGGCGACGTCATCCGCCGCGTGATCCAATCCCAGGGCGCGGCCGGCGACTTCATCGGCCATATCGCGGGCGACGACTTCGTGTTCGTGACGACCGCAGAGAAGGTCGATCAAGTCTGTCACGGCATCTGCGACCGGTTCGACCACCTGATCCGGCTGTACTACGCCCCGGGCGATCGCGAACGCGGATACATCGAGACCAACGACCGGTTCGGCGTGCAACGCAAGTTCCCGATCATGACCGTGTCGATCGCCGCGATCACGCTGACTCGCGCGAAGACCTACGCCGGCCTCGCCGAGCTCGCGGCGCTGGGCAAAGGCACCGCCAAAGCGATTCCGGGCTCGAGCTATGTGCGCGACGGCAAAGCGGTCGACTGAGTTGAATAGCGCACCTCCGCACACGTCTGACTGACGAACATGCGGAACGTCACGTCGATCGTTGTCGCTGCGCTCGTCACCGCTACCTCCGCCCACGCAGCGCCACCGATCCAGTCGCTCGGCGATGACAGCGTGCGGATGAAGCGCGCGTTCCCGGCAGGAGAGCCGCTCAAGGATCCCAAAGCGCGGGTCGGCGCCTTGCCGGTGCCGCCGCAGGCGAGCGCGGCACCCGACGGCGCGTCGGAATGGTATGCCGAGGTCGCGTTCCCGCAGCCGGTGCTCGGTGCGACGCTCGAACACGAAGGCTCTCTCCGCTCGCTCGTGACTCGAGTCCACTCCGACCGCGGCTGGTATCTCTTCACCGGTGTCGGCGACGACCTCGACCGGACGATGATCGATCGCGTGGCGGTGCGCAGCGAGCTGATCAGCAGCGCCGACAGCACCGCGATCACGCGCGACCGGATCGCGAGCGCGCTCGCGAACGCCGAAGCGATCGCGAAGGCCCACGGTGCGCCTGCGCCGGCCGTGTCGGCGTCACCCGACGTCGCGGTTGCAAAGGCTGGCACCGCGCTCGCGCTGCGCGCGTCACTCGGCCACAACACGATCGTCCGCGTTCGTGTCGTCGCGCCGGCGACCAAACGGATCTCTGCGCGCGCGCTGTGGGAGTCGGCATACGGCGCTGGCTTCACGTGGAGCGGCGCCGGTTTCGAGCGCCTGCCCTCTGACGACGATCACGTCTACGGCATCGACATCGCGCCGCTCGCGGGGGAACCGCCCTTCGATCCAACCGCACTCCCATTGGGTAGTGCTGCTGGCCGGGCGCAGGTCCCGGCCAGCGAGCCCGAGGCGGCGACCGGCGGCGACGTTGGCGGGGTCGAGCTTTCGTTCGACGTGTCGACCGCCTGGCACCCCGGCCAGGTCGACGAGGCGATGCTCGCCTCCGCGGCGTATCTCGCGAGCCGGCTCGGTGGAAGCGTGGTGATGGCCGATGGCGCGCCGTTCGATGCCGCGCCGATCCGCGCGCAGGTCGCAGCGATCGAGCACGCGATGCGCTCGGCTGGTGTCATGCCCGGGACCGAGCTCGCCCGCGATCTAGACCTGGCGCACCACTAAGACGCCGCGCGCGCTGCGGGAATGCGCAGATGGGCGCGCAACTCGTCCGGCAGCTTCGCGAGCTCCGCCGGATCGTCGTCGACGATCAACCCGCGGCACGTCGCGGCTCCGCACGCGCAGACTTCAGCCGCTTCGGCGACGAACGCGTAGTCGTACGTGATCTCCTCGCCGACCGCGATGTCACGCAACGCGACCCACCACGCGCGCGGGACACCGGCCTCGTGATCCCAGTTCGAGCGGACGTCGCTGTTCGGCGCGCAGGAGTGATTGAACCATCGCGTCTGGTCGGCGAGGTCCCAGAAGAAGTCCTCGCCCGGCAGGCCGGAGTCTTCGACCGGCAGGATCAACGCGTAGGTGTCGTCGAAGTCCTCGTCCTGGCGATACAGCACGCCGTCGCCGTAGCAGATGACTTCGCCGGCGCGAAACGGCCGGGTGGTCACCACGCCGTAGCCATGGATCGCAGACATCACGACTCGCAGGCCATCGAGCAAAGGCATCGCCGCGATCTGCCATAACCCGAGCTAGAAAAGCAACGATGGCGAACGCCGACCGTGCGCGATAGATTTCGCACTGCAATGGCTGACAAGCTCAAGGTAGGAGTGCTCGGCGCGACCGGCATGGTCGGCCAGCGATTCGTTTCGCTGCTCGCGGACCACCCGTGGTTCGAAGTCACCGCGGTCGCCGCCAGCGCCGCATCTGCCGGCAAGTCCTACGGCGATGCGGTCGACGGCCGCTGGACGTTGCCCACCGCGGTTCCAGCCGCGACTGCCAAGCTCGTCGTCAGCGATGCGTCGGAAGTCTCGCGCGTCGCGGGCTCGGTCGACTTCGTGTTCTGTGCGGTCGACATGGCCAAGGACGCGACCGCGAAGCTCGAAGACGACTACGCGCGAACCGAGACACCGGTCGTATCTTGCAACTCCGCGCATCGCTGGACGCCCGACGTCCCGATGATGATTCCGGAGATCAACGCCGATCACGTAGGCGTGATCGAAGCCCAGCGCAAACGGCTCGCTACGAAGCGCGGCTTTGTCGCGGTGAAACCGAACTGCTCGATCCAGAGCTACGTGCCAGCGATCCATCCGCTGCTCGCATTCGGGCCGACCAAGCTCGCGGTGTGCACGTATCAAGCGATCTCGGGCGCGGGCAAGACGTTCGAGACCTGGCCGGAGATGATCGACAACGTCATCCCGTTCATCAAAGGCGAAGAGGAGAAGTCCGAGAACGAGCCGATGAAGATCTGGGGCCAGATCCAAGGGGGCAAGATCGTCGCGGCGACCGCACCCACGATCACCGCGCAGTGCATTCGCGTGCCGGTGAGCGATGGCCACATGGCCGCGGTATTCGTCGCGTTCGCGCAGAAGCCGAGCCGCGATCAGATCTTGTCGGCATGGAGCGAGTTCCGCGGCAAGCCGCAGACGCTAGGACTGCCCAGCGCCCCCTCCCCGTTCTTGCGGTACTTCCAGGACGACTCTAGGCCGCAAACTCGACTCGATCGCGATGCCGGCAATGGCCAGGCGGTGACGATCGGCCGCTTGCGTCCAGATCGGGTGTTCGACTGGCGGTTCGTGGCGCTGTCACACAACACCGTTCGGGGTGCGGCCGGCGGGGCGGTCCTAACCGCCGAACTACTGAAAGCTGAAGGCTTTCTAGCGACGAAGTAGGTGTCAGGTTCCTCGCAGAAATTCTGCAGTTAAGCGAACGACCTGGAATTCGTCCAACTTAGGGACAGCGCGATCTCGGTGGGCGTACCCGCACAGGTTTGTTGAGTTCTGCGTAGGGTCTAGCTTTCGCTTGCTTGGCCTAAGCGAGTGGGCGACGGTACTAGGTGATGCCGAAACGCGTCGAGCCAGAGCGGCGCGCCAAGCGCCGAGCCGCCTCGTCGCCGGCGACGCCGAACCTCGCGCGAGGCACGCGCGACGAGCTCAGGCCGCCGCCGCAAGCGTTGGACGTGATCGCACCCGACGATGACCACGAGACCGTGGTCGTCGATCCGAGCGAAGAGCGCGAAGCGATCCACGTCGTGACCGATCACGACCACGACGATCACGAGCACGACGTCGTTGTCGACCATCACGATCCCGAGCTCGAAGCACCGGCCGCGGCGCTCGAAGCGCACATGCTCGAGATCGGGCAGCGCCGGTTCGGCATCAGCTCGTTCCGCCCCGGCCAAGCGCTCGCGATTCGCAACGTGATGGCGGGCATCGACACGATCGCGATCATGCCGACTGGTGCCGGCAAGTCGCTGTGCTACCAGCTGCCCGCGCTCGAGCTCGACGGGGTGACGCTCGTGGTGTCGCCGTTGATCGCACTGATGAAGGATCAGTACGACAAGCTCGACCACCTCCACATCGAGGTGCTGCGCTTGGACTCGACGCTATCGCCGCGCGACGAACAGGCGGCGCTCGCTCGACTGTCCGAGAACCGACCGTGCATCGCGTACGTCACGCCCGAACGGCTCGGCGAGCCCCGGTTCCGCGAGCGGCTCGCCGCGGTGCGGGTCGCGCTGTTCGTCGTCGACGAGGCGCACTGCATTTCGCAGTGGGGCCACGACTTCCGCCCGGCGTACTTGGGCCTCGGCGAAGCAGTCCGCGCGCTCGGCCGGCCGCCTGTGCTCGCTCTGACCGCGAC
>CAZDGY010000290.1:0-7562 GCA_964504685.1 uncultured Kofleriaceae bacterium
CGTCGACGACTTCGAGACCGACGGTGGCCGCGTTCGGGTCCTCGGTGATGCTGTTGAGCAGGTACAAGCCGTCGATCGTGCCCTGCTTGATCATCTTGATGTTCGCCATCGTCTGGTCGGTCGTGATCGGCCCAGGCGCGTACAGGTACGTGTCGACATACGTCGCGAGCGAGCCTTTGATGTAGCCGGTGATCTCACCGTTGATCGTGGGGACCGCGAGCGTGTAGCTGCCGTCGGTCCCACTCGTCGTCGTGACCAGCGGGGTCGTCGCACCTTCGAGGTACGCCCCTATCGTGACGCCTTTCGCGACGCCGCCGTTGACGATCGAGGCGATGCCGCCGACGTTGATCGGCGGGCCGTACGTAGCGTCGATCGGCTCGGCGTCGATCGCCTTGGCGTCGATACCACTGCCGGGGCTGTCGATCGTGGCTTTGCCGCCGCCACCGCATGCCACGAGACTCGCGAGCGCGAAAGATAAGTAGATTCGCATCGAGCGATCGTACACGAACCGTTAGCGCACGCCGAACTCTTGATCGAGCGTGGTGCGGATCGGGTGACCTGCGTCATCGAGCGCGGGTTCGTAACGAAATCGCCAGACTCCGCCCGACGCACCGCCTTGATCGTTCGGACCGCGGATTACGTGAGCCCCAACTACGAAACCTTGTTCGTCGACGGTGATCCGCGCCACGAACAGCGCGCTGTCGTCGACATCGGCGAAATGCGTCGGGTAGATCAGCCGCGCCGCGCGAGCGCGCGACACAGGCGGGGCAGCGGGCACCGCTGGTGGTGTCGGTTGGGGTGCGATACCGCCGAAGCCATCGCCTCCGTCGCCGCCATCGCCACCGTGTCCTGTTCCGCCTCGTCCATGGCCGCCGATATCGCCCTCGTTGCGCTCACCGGGCGTGACCGTGACGTCGGACATCGCGAGCGGGCGAGTCATCGCCGCGGACGCGCGCGCGTGCATGCCCGCCGGTGAGCTCGCGCTCCCGCCGTGACCGGGTGCGGGCGACGGAGGAGTAGGATCGAGCATCGCGATCTCGATCGGCGGCGGGTCGACGACCGCGCTCGGCGGCGCGGATCTCATCGCGATCGGCGAGCTCGCCGCGAGTCGCCACGCGATGCAACCGACGACCGCGACGTGGATCGCGATCGAGGTCGTCACGCTGGCTCGCCCTGCTGTCACCGGTCGATCATTACGCGAACCGCGGATGGCTGCGGCTCACCGTTGATCTCCCGCTGCGAAGCCATCGTCGCAGGCGCGGCAGCCGGGTACGCTGGTCGCGTGAACCATCCGCGGATGACGTCGAGCGGCCGGCGCTGGGCGTTCTTGATCGGGCTATGCGTCGCATTGGCGATCCCCAAGCGGGTCGCGATCCCGGATCCCCAGTCGCGATGCGAGCGCTACTACGTCGAGCCGTGGGGGTTCTATCTCGTCGAAGCGACGTTTCACCGCGACCTCGGCGTCGCGTACTCGTCGGGGACCGATTGCCGGTGACGCGAAGGCTGCTGGGGACGCCGGAGATCCTGATCGATCGGCCGCGGATCCTGTTCGTCGGCATCAACCCCGGGATGACGTCGGGCCGGGTCGGCCACAACTTCGCGGGACCGGGCAACACCTTCTGGCGGCTGCTCCACGCGGCGCGGATCACGCCGGAGCTGATCGCGCCAGCCGACGACGCTCGGCTCGCCGATTTCGGCTGCGCGCTCGTCAACCTGTGTCGACGCACGACGCGAGCGGCGAGCGAGCTGACCCGGCGCGAGCTCGAGCGCGGACGCGATCGTCTCGCGGTCATCGTGGCCGAGCGGCAACCGGCGTTGATCGCGCTGGTCGGCGTGACGCTGGCGCCGATCGTGCTCGGCCGCGACGTCGAGCCCGGGCCGGGAGCCAAGCGCCGGCGATTCGCGGGCGCGCGCGTGTTCGTCGTGCCGAATCCGAGCGGGCTGAACGCGACGTTCGCAACGTTCGACGCGAAGCTCGTGTGGTTCAGAAAGTTGGCGCGGGCGAGCCGGCGATAACGCGTCGCGCGCTTGAAATCACGGCGCACTACGTCGGGCGATCTCCACGACCACGATCTCGCTGCGGGGCTTGTCGATCTGCACCGTGTCGCCGTCATCACCAATTCGGCGCGAGTCTGCGCCTTCGACGTGGACGTCGCAGCCGGCGCTCGCCCACCGCGCGGGGATGACGATCTCGGTCGCCGCATCACCAACCGCGCGGTAGGTCAGTCGCCATGGGCCGCCGCGATCGCTGTCCCAGCGAAGCGGCTCGCCGGCGATCGCACGCGGGTACGGGCGGATCAGCGCGCTCGTCCACAGACGATCGCCGCCGCCGGGCGCGACGATCGACGCCGCTTCGTCATTCCAGTCGAGCTCGGTCGGGTTGTAGTGCCAAACCGTCCAGCTCGCGAACGCGCGGTCGAGCAGGCGGCACTCGTCCTCCATCATGCGGTCGCCACCACGCGTGCCGTTGAGGACGCCGAACTCACCGATCAGCAGCGGCATCGCGAGCCGACGCGCGGAGCGCTCGAGGCTCGCCAGGCTCGCTGGAAACAGCGATAGCGCGGGCACGTAGCGTCCCGCCAAGATCGCCGACGCATCGTAGAGGTGCGGGGCGAAGACCAGGTTCGGCGCCGGCATGCGCGGTAGCCTCACCGGCGCGCCGAACGCTGCCATCGGCGACGGCTCGATGAACAGAAGGCGCGTCGGATCGAGCTGGTCTCGCGCGGCCACGCACGCCTGGTAGTACGCGGGCAGCGACCGCCGCTCGAGCGCACCGCCGAGCAACGAACCGATGCTTCCCATCGGTTCATTGAAGACGTCGTAGCCGATCACCGCGGGAACCTCCGCCATGACCTGCATCACGCGGCGCACGCACGTCACGAGCGAGGTTTGCAGGCCATCGGCGTCGCGCCAGAACCGCTCGAACGTGCGCTGCACCGTCGGGCGCGTCAGGTAGCGAAAGAACCACGAGCGACCAGGCGCCGAGGTGTTTTGTGGCGGCAGCGTCCAGCTCGGCGCGCCGTCGCCGCCGAGCTCGCGCGAGAACAGATCTTGGTGGAAATCGACGATGACGTTCAGTCCGCGCTCCCCTGCGGCCATCGCCAACGCCTTTAGCTTTCCGAGGTACGCGTCGTCGTAGACGGTACGCTCCGGCTCTAGCCCCTCCCACATCACGAGCAAACGCACCGCATTCCAACCCCAGCCGGCGAGCTGATCAAACCAGGCCGGGTCTTCGAACGGCAAGAACGGAGGGTGCTTGCTGCGACCCGAGACGTTTGCCCCACGGAAGATGCGGACCCGGCCCAGCTCGTCGCGGATCCAACGGCCGTCGCAGCGAAGGCGGAGCTGCTGGAGCATGGCGCGACAACGTACTCCATCGTCGTCAACGTTCGATAGGACCGAGCCGTTCGACGTAGCGCGCGCCGAGCCGGGTCGCGAATCCGCGATCGGCGGGCGAGTGGCCGATCACGATCGAGCGATCGAGTGCGAGGTCGTGCGCGCCCGCGAGCGCGAGGCCCAAGCCGGGCATCGGCTTGCGGCACCAGCACACCGGCGGGCCGGCGGGATGCGAGCAGCCGGCGATCGCGATCGGCAGCGCGAGTAACTCGGCGAGTCGAGCCTCGAGCGCGGCGGCGTCAGTCAGCCAGGTCGTACCGACGAGCGTGTAACCGGCGGCGTGCCATGCGGCGAGCGCGTCGCGCGCGTTCGCGACGAGCTCGATCTCGTGCGCGGTTTTCGGCCGGCCGCGCCACACGACGCCATCGAGCTCGACGATCACGCCGGGGCGGGTCCCGGCGAACGGCGCGCGGGCAAACTCGACGCGCTCGATCTCGTCGATGCCCTCGTCGAGGGTGGGTGGCTCGTACGCGCGGCGCCACCGGAACTGCGCGCGCGGATCGATCTCGCCGGCGCGCGCGAGCTCGCTCGGGTCGAGCAACCGGCCGTGGCGCTCGAGGATGCGCGCGCACGCGTTGTGTTGCGCCGCCTCGATCGAGGTCGCGAGCTCGATGCAGCGCAGCGTCGCGCCGTGGCGATGCGCCGCCGCGATCACCGGCGCGCGGGTCGCGTGCGATGGATACGTGTTGTCGAGCACCAGGCGGTTCGCGCCGGCCGCGAGCTGGCGATCGAGCTCGGCGGCGAGCTCGCGCAACGTGCCGCCGCGGTCGTCGCGATTGAGCCGAGCGTAGCCATCCGCGGCAAACCGGCGCGCGATCGTCGTCTTGCCCGCGGCCGGCATGCCCATCACGATCACGACCTCGCGCTCGGTCGTGCGTCGGGTCGCGTTGCCGCGGCCGAGCAAGTACTCGGCGAGCTCCGCGCGCGCGCTGGCATCGAGCTCGCAGCGCGCAGCGCGAACGACGCTGTGGATCGTCTCGAGGCGGGTGGCGCCGGGCAGCGTCACGATCTGCGGCGATAGAGAGCGCAGCCACCCGAGCACGACTTCGACCGGCGACAGCTCGTGGCGGGCCGCGATCGCGGCGACGACCGGATCCTTGGCGATCCGCTTCACGCCGGCCGGTCCGCCGAGCGGGCGATGCGCGAGCACGGTGATGCCGCGCCGTTCGCACTCCGCGACGAGCCCGCTCGTGACAGCGCCGGTGCGCCACGGCCCGAGCTCGATCTCGATCGCCGCGAGCTCGGTGATGTCCAGCGCCTCGAGCAGCTGGGCTCGCGTCACGTTCGAGACTCCGATCGCACGCACGACACCGTCGTCGCGCAGCTTCGCGAGCGCGCGCACGCTGGTCGCGAGTGACGTGCGCGGATCGATCGCGTGCAGCAAGTACAGGTCGATGGCCGGGACCTGCGCCCGGTCAGCAGCACTGCCGAATGGCAGTGCGGTTCGATCGATCGGGCCGAGCCGTTCGCGACTCGCCCGCGCCGCCGCGGAGAGATGACGCGCGCGACCGTTCGCGACCCACGCGCCGCCGGGGCGTTCGAGCCCGCCCTTCGTGACGACCATGACGTGCGGCTGACGCGCCGCCGCGACGAGTCGCTCGTTGCCTCCGCTATCGTACGCGTCGGCGGTATCGAGCAGATCGACTCCCGCGGCGATCGCTTCAGCGATGAGGTCGCTGGCGGTCAGTCGCATGCAGCCGAGGCCGATCCGCGCTGTCATAGGCCTAGGCTAGCGTCTCGCCATGGTCGACACGCAATCGATTGAACCGCGTCGCCCTTCGGCGACGCTGCCGGCGGGGGACACGCCCCCGTCGTCGATCGCCGCCGTTCCCCTCCACGTCGGCGACTACGTCGCGTTCGCGCGCGATGTCCTCGCCGAGCTTGCGCGGCCCACGCCAGGCGCACCGCCGACCTGGCGTTGCGTTACCGCCGGCACTCGTGCGCGGGTCATCGGCTGGCGCGATGCACGGCCGGTGCTCGACGTCCAAAGCACGGAGCGCCGGCTCGTCGTGTTCGCGCAACCGGCGAGCGTCGCGCGCCTCAAATAAAGCCTTACGTCGGCCTTACATCGCGGCTGCAACCGATCGCGCGGTCGAGCGTCTGATCGCCGATGGGACGCCACCGGCTCGCCGTCGTTGCCGCGGTCATCGCTTGGTTTGGTGCGATCGCGCTCGCCGAACCGAACCACAAGCTCGCGAGCGTGCTGATCGAGGAGATGCCGCACGTCAAGCAGCGCCCGGACTTCTGCGGCGAAGCGTGCGTCGAGATGGCGGCGCGTCGGCTCGGCAAGACCTACGACCAAAACGACGTGTTCGCGGCGACCGAGCTCGATCCGGCGCTCGGCCGCGGCGCCTATACGCCCGAGCTCGTCCACGCGGTCGAGAAGCTCGGGTTCAAGCCGGGCCACGTCTACACGCTCGTCGACGAGCACAGCCCGCGCGCCGCCATCGAACGCGAGCTCGCGGCGCTGCACGCCGATCTCGTCCGCGGCGTGCCGAGCATCGTGTGCATGCACTACGACGATCAGCCGCATACGACCGAGCACTTCCGGCTCGTCATCGGCTACGACGCCGATCGCGACGAGCTCGTCTATCAAGAGCCCGCGGTCGAAGACGGCAGCTACCGCCGGATGTCGCGCGCGATGTTCGAACAGCTGTGGCAACTCCCGTCGTCCACCGCAGGCAAGCGCGTGCTCGTGCGCATCCCGCTCAACCCGGGAACGCTGGCGGAGCCAGCGCACACGACCGCGGCCGCCGACAACGTCCAACACGTGATGGAGCTGCGCGAAAAGCTCGATGGAGCCAAGCTCGGCCACCTCGCGATCCGCGTCGTCGAACCGTTCGTCGTGATCGGCGATCGCCAAGCCGTCGCACACGCGACCAAAGCGACGATCGAGCGCTGGGCCACCGCCGGCGACGTCTTCCTCTTTCGAGATGCCAAGGCGACTGCGCACGCGCGCGACGCGCTCGGCGACATCGGCGTCTTCGTCGACCTCTCGCGCTAGGGACGCTGTCGCTATTGTCAACTTGCCCGACCGAGGGCACTTCGTATCTAGCTGAGTTGGTTAGATGATCCTGGGGACGCTGTCGCTTTTGTCAACTTGCGGGCTGCGCCGGCCTCACGCGATCGCGCGCCGCGACTTCGAGACCTGCCGGCGAGCGCGCTCGCTCAGTACGAGATCGTGACGGTGCCATCGCCGACTTGCGAGCCCTGCGTCATCGTTACGCCGGTCGCGTTGGGTGACGCGTAGCTGCTGCCACCCGCGCCGCCGGTCCACGCGCCGCCGCCGCCGCCGAAGTAGCCGCCGCCCGCGCCGCCGCCGCCGGTGCCCGGACCCGCGGTGCCACCATCGCCGCTCACGCCCGGACCGCCGGGGCTGTAGCCCGAGAACGAGCCGCCGACGCCGCCCGCGGTTTGCGTCCCGCCGGTCGCGAGCACCGAGGTGCTGCACACGGTCGACTGTCCGCCGGTCAGGCCGCCTCCGGCGCCGCCGTTGAACGGCACCCCAGCACACGCGGCCGCTCCGCCGCCGCCGCCGCCGACGAACACCCGATCGGTAAGCGCGCTGCCGTTGAGGCGAATGTCCGATGCCCCGCCGCCGCCGCCGCCGGACTGAGGAGCGAACGCCGCGCCGATCGCGCCGCCGTTGAAGCCGGCGGTTCCGCCCGCCGCGTTCGCCGCCGCACCGCCGGCACCACCGACGGTAACGGTCAGCACGTCGGTCGACGTGATCGGGAACATCGCTTGGACGCGTCCGCCCAGCCCGCCGGTGCCGCCCGGATTCATGTAGAACGCGGTGCCGCCGGCCGCCCCGCTGAGATCGACCATGATCATCGTGACGCACGCGGGAGCGGTGAACGTCTGAGGAGCGCCGGTGAAGCCGAAGGTCATCGAGCCGGTCGGACACGAGAATGTGGCGCTGATCTCGAGCGGACCGGTGACCGTGACCGTGCAGTCGCCAGTGCCAGAGCACGCCCCGGCCCAGCCGCCGAACGACGCGCTGTCCGCCGCGGTGAGCGTGACGTCGCTGCCGATCGGAAACTCCGCCGCGCAGGTCGTGCCGCAGTCGATCCCAGCGGGCGTCGAGGTCACGGTGCCGACGCCGGTGACCGTCACGCTCACCAACGCGAGCGGGCCGCCGCCGTCAGGTCCGCCGGCAACCAAAA
>CAZDGY010000291.1:0-7559 GCA_964504685.1 uncultured Kofleriaceae bacterium
AACCGCTCACGCTGCAAGAGCTTGGCGACCGCTACAGCGTCAGCCGCGAGCGAGCTCGCCAGCTCGAGAAGCGGATGCTCGATCGCTTGAAGAAGTATCTCGAGGCCGAGATGGGCACGTCGGTCGATATCGAAGCGCTGACCCGGGATTAGCCGGTGACGCTGTTCATCGTCGGGACACCGATCGGCAACCTCGAGGATCTGACGCTGCGCGCGGCGCGGGTGTTGCGAGAGGTCGACGTGATCGCCGCCGAGGACACCCGATCGGCGCGCACGATGCTCGCCCACGTCGACGGCGGTGGGCCGGTGAATCCGGCGCGCACGATCGTGTCGCTGTTCGAAGGCAACGAAGCCGAGCGCTCGGCGCAGCTCGCGGCCGAGCTCGCCGCGGGCAAGCACGTCGCGGTGATCAGCGAGGCCGGGATGCCCGGCATCTCCGATCCGGGCTCGCGCGCGGTCGCAGCGGCGGTCGCGACCGGCGTGCGCGTCGAGGTCATTCCGGGGCCAAATGCCGCACTCGCGGCGCTCGTCGGCTCGGGCCTACCGACGGAGCGGTTCACGTTCCTAGGCTTTCCACCGCGCGAGCAAGGCGCGCGCCGCGAGCTGTTCGGCACGTTGCGCGGCGAGATCGGCGCGCTGATCTTCTACGAAGCGCCTGATCGGGTCGGCGAGACGCTCGCGGATCTCGCGATGGCTCTCGGCGGCGGGAGGCGCGCCAGCCTCGGGCGCGAGCTGACCAAGCTGCACGAGGAGCACGTGCGCGGCACGCTGTCTCAGCTCGCCGCGAAGTACGCCGAGGTCGCTCCGCGCGGCGAGTGCACGCTCGTGGTCGAGGGGGGCAGCGCGGCGCCGGCGGCGATCGACATCGAAGCCGAGCTCAAGAAGCTGCTCGCGAGCGGCTTGGGACCTCGCGATGCCGCCGCCCGGCTCGTGATCGTGACCGGCAAGCCACGGCGTCAGCTCTATCAGCTCGCGCTGTCGCTCCAACGCCCGCCGCGAACCGGGGCGGAGTAGGGTGGGGGCGATGCCGGCGATCGCGTTCGAAGCTGATCTGCCGCGGCTCGCGGTCCATCGCCGCCAGCTCGCGAGCGGGCTCGATGTGATCGTCCATCGCGAGCCCGCGACGCCGCAGGTGTGCGTCAGCGTCTGGTATCGCGTCGGCAGCTCCGACGAGCGACCCGAGCGCACCGGGCTCGCGCACCTGTTCGAGCACCTGTTCAAGAACTCGCTCCACGTGCCGGCGCATCACTACGACGTGCTGCGCCGAGTCGGCTCGAGCGACGCGAACGCGTCGACCTCGGCGGATCGCACCGCGTACTACGAGGTCGTGCCGGCGCACGAGCTCGCGATGGCGCTATGGCTCGAGAGCGATCGCATGGGCTACGTCGCGCCCGGGATCGACGCCGATCGGCTCGCGATCCAGCAATCGGTCGTGCGCTCCGAGCGCCGCCAGCGCTACGAAGACGTGCCGTACGGGCCGGAGCGGTTCGCGGTCGCGCTCGCGCTCTATCCCGAAGGCCATCCGGCGCGCCACCTCACGATCGGGCTGCACGAGCACATCCAAGCCGCGACGCTCGACGACGTGCTCGGGTTCTATCGCACGTGGTACGTGCCGGCGAACGCACAGCTCGTGATCTCCGGCGACGTCGAGCTCGACGAGGCCGACGCGCTCGTCGATCGGTTCTTCGGCAGCTTCCCGACGTCGACCCGGCCGGTGCGCTCGGTCCCGCCGACCGTCGTGCTCGCCGAGCCGGTGCGGGTCGAGGTCACCGACCCGTTCGCGGCGCTCGGCCGGATCCATCGCGCGTGGCACGGCCCGGCCGCGTTCGAGCCCGACGAAGCCGCGCTCGACATTGCGACCGCCGCGTGGTGCGCGGTCGGCACCGGCGCGCTATGGCGACGCTTGGTCTACGAGACCCAGCTCGCGCAGCGCGTGTCGGCGTGGGCAATGGCCGGCCGGATCGGCGGCGAGATCCATGTCTGCGTCGATCTGCGCACCGGCGCCGATCGCGAGCGCGTCCGCGCGATCCTCGACGAAGAATGCGCGCGCGGGCCCGATGCCGGCGCGATCGCGCGGATCGTAACGCGGCGCGAGGCGGGTGCGATCTGGTCGCTGTCCGGCTTGGCGCGGCGCGCGTCGCTGCTCCAGCGCTACGCGCTGTACACCGGCGAGCCCGATGGCCTCGCCGCCGAGCTCGCGACCTATCGGTTGGTGACGCCGGCGGATGTCGCCGGTGCGATCGCACGCTGGCTCGATCCCGCGCGCATGGTCGAGGTCGAGACGCTGCCGAGAGCCTAGATCCCGTTCTCGTGAGATGTCTATCGCGTGGCTCGCCCGGAGGGCATCGCGAACACGCTGATCGGGCTGCCACGGAGGTAACCGACACCGAGCATCCAGGTCAGCGGCGCGGCGATCGCGGCGCGTTCGTAGCCTTTGGGATAGAGGCTCGTGCGCCAGCGTGGCGTGGACCAGCCGTAGAACTGGGCGCCGCTCGAGAACGGATCGATGCGGCCGCGATAGAGCCCGGCGGTGTTGCGGTGCTCGCCGTTCAAATCGATACGCGCGAGAGCTCGGCGAGTAGCTCCTGCCGCGCAGGATCCCTGTACGCGAGTGCGAGCTCCGCGATCACATCCGGCCACGGCTCTTCGTAACTGAAGCCCTCAAGCGTCTTGAGCACCCCGTTCTCGACGAACAGGACGAAACCGGCTCCGTACTGGAGCCCGCGCATCTTCGCGTCGATATCGCCGATGACGAGCCTCCCGAGAGGCGCGAGCGGCACACGCAAGGTCGTGAAGAATCCGACGCCGGTGAGCTCGCGGCCCGTCACCGTCACCAGCGACCGCTGTCCTCTCAGCGCGGCAAGCACGGGATGGTCGCCGGCGAGCACGAAGTCAAGGACTGTCGCCTCGAACGGTTCGAGCTCGCCGCGATGCCTTGGAGTTAGATTCCCGGCGTCGGCTTGCTGAGCATGATCAGATCTTGTTGCAGATCTGGCGTGACGTGGACTTCGTTCTTGTCGTCGACCCACGCAACGCCGAAGTCTTCGAGCTTCTCGCGCGCGATGATCTTGCTGCCTTCTTCCCAGCCGTAGATGAACATCACCTTCGACCAGGCGTCGGCGGTGAAAGCGTCCTTCGCGCGGATCGTGACCGAGCGACTCGCGGTTGCGGGGAACCCGGTGCGCGGATCGAGGATGTGATGCCAGCGCTTGCCGTCTTTGACGAAGCCGCGCTCGTAGTCGCCGCTGGTCGAGAACGAGTGGTCTTGGATCGGCGCGACCGCGAAGTAGGTGCCGTCTTTGCCGCGCGGATCGCGGATGCCGACCTTCCAGTTCACGCCGCTCTTCGTGCCGGCGATATACATGTCGCCGCCGGCTTGGAACATGAAGTCACTGAAGCCGTGCGCCTTGATGATCGCGACACACTTGTCGACCGCGTAGCCTTTCGCGATGCCGCCGAGCGTGATCGCCATGCCCTTCCTGCGTAGGAACAGCGTCTTCTTCACCGGATCGACGATCAGGTCCTTGTAGTTGACGAGCTTGAGCCGCTCGGCGACCAACTTCGGGTCGGGTAGCGTGCCGTCCATGTTCTGGTCGAATTTCCAAACGCCTTGAAACGCGCCGACCGTGATGTCGAACACGCCGCCGGAGCGCTTCGACACGTCTTGCGCACGCGATACGACCTCGATCGTCTCGTCGGAGACCTTGACCGGCTTCACGCCTGCCGCGGCAATGACCTTCGAGATCTCGGAGTCTGGCGTCCAGATCGTCATCTCGGCGTCGAGCCGCTTCATCTCGACTTCGATGTCGTGCTCGGTCTTCGCCGCCTCTTCCTGGCGATCGGTCCAGATCCAGAGATGGACGTTCGTGCCCATCGCCTTGCTCTGGTACTCGATCGCCTTGGGCTCGGCGTGCGTGACCGCGGCGCTCGCGAGCACGATCGCGACAACGACTGCGCCTCGCATCTCAGTGCCTGATCATGTCGACGATCCGCAGCACGATCAGGACGCCGCCGACGCCGAGCGATGCGATGACCGCGGTGACCGACAGCGCGAGCGTGCCCTGCGTCTCTTGCTGGATGCCCTTCCACATGCCGAGGCACGCGGGGATCGCGCCGGCGGCGGCGATGATGCCGCCCGGCCACGAGCCATCGAGCACGCCGTGACGCAACGCTGCGATCACGATGCCGAGGGCAACCATGGCGAATGCCACCATCGCCGGCGTCTTGGAATCAGGCACGCGGTCAGACATGCGGTGACCCTAGCACTCCGCGCCCGCTGAATCGACTGTCTAGGATTCGGTGTACATGCGCAGCTGCTCGCGCATGACATCGTCGGTGAGGGCGGTCTGGACAGGCTCGAGCAGGCAATCCGCGAGCACGAGCATCATGTCTTCCACACTGCGTTCCGCCACCAACTTCGACAACAATTGCTTCGCGTCGCGGCTGTCATCACCTGCAAGGAGCTCCCGGACCTTCGCCACCGTCAGCTCACCCTGGAAGTCGATCATCACGTGTTGCCGCAAGTAGTCGATCAGCCGATTCACGCAAGTGGAGATACAGCACCCGTCGATCGGGATCAAGGTAACGACGTCCTTGCGTGATTTCTTGAACTGCCCGACGATGGAGGCGCAATGCCCCGAGTGCTGCTCACGGGTTTTTGCGCCGTGCCTGGGCCGCGGCGTGCGGGCGTTCAGCTCCGCCACGTCATTCGCGCGCTGACCCCACAGAACGGGGTCGATCTGCTCGTCGTGCGCGAGGGCGATCAGGGCTACGTCGAACGGCAGGGATCGGTGCGGGTGTTGCGCGTCCCGACGCACGAAGCGGATCGCCGGTCACAGATTCAAACGTTCCAACGCGCGCTGCGCCGCCAACTCGACGGCGCCGACTACGACGTCATCCACTGCCGCGACAGCTGGAGCGGGATGACGGTGCTCGAGGCCAAGCCTCGGTTCGGGTTCGCGGTGGTCTACGATCTATCGCGCTCGCCACTCGGCGAAGCCGGTGCCGATCTCGAGCTCGACGCGCAGTACACGCGCGACGAGGACGCCTGCGTGCTCGCCGCCGACGTCGTGCTCGCGCCGACCCCGGCTGCGGTCAAGGCGCTGCAGGGCCGTGGCCGATCAGAGCGCGTGTTCTTGTCGCCACTCGGCGTCGATATCGATCGGTTCGATTGGGACGCGCCGCCGGCAAGCGGTCCGCCGAAGATCCTGTACGTCGGCGCGATCGATCCGGGCCGCGGCGTACGCGTGTTGGTCCGTGCGCTCGCCGAGATCGTGCGCGAGACTGATGCGCGGCTCGTGCTCGCCGGGCCGATTGCTCCGAAGTTCGAACCGCCGCTGCGCGAAGGCATCCGCGAGCTCGGCCTGACCGACAAGGTCGAGCTGATGGGCGCGGTCGATCACGACCAGATGCCGGCGTTGATCGCGAGCTCGACGGTGTGTGTCGTGCCGTCGGCGCAGGATCTCGCGCATCCCGAGAGCGCGGTTTACCCGACGAAGGTGCTCGAATACATGGCGTGCCGGCGCGCGGTCGTCGCTCCGCGGCGCGAAACGATCGCGATGATCGCCGAGAACAATCGCGACGCGCTGTTATTCGAGCCCGGCGATCCATTCGACCTCTCGCGCAAGGTGTTACGGCTACTCGGCGAGCCCGCGCTGCGCGATCACCTGGCAGCTACCGCGTACGAGCGCGTCCGTCGTGACCACACCGCGAGCGGCGCCCGCCGCGCGATCCGCGACGCGTATGCCGAGCTCGCGAAGCGGTTCGCCGGTCAGTTTGCGCCGAAGACCCCCGAGCCGGCGAAGATCGAGATCCTGGCCGACGACGAATTCGAGGCGACCGTGTTCGAGGAGCCGCCGCGTCCACCGTCGAACGATCTCGGTCTCGCGCGGATGGGCAACTCCGCGCTCGAGGAGGCGCTGTCGTCGCTCGACAACACGGGCTCTGCTGCGGTCAACGCGGCTCCGCAGCAATCCGACGACACGAGCGAGCGCGAGGCCGTCCCGCCCGGCCCGAATGCGTGGACGCCCGGGCTTACTCCGCCGCCTGCGCACGAGGATTGGGTCGGGGTCAGCATCACGAGCGTCGTGCGCGGGCTCGACGAAGAATCGGCTGACGATGGCACGCCGATCGAGGGCGTCGTCGTCGCGTTGGCGCCGCCGCTCGGCGCCGCGAGCGAGAACAAGTTCGTCGCCGGTGAGATCGATGTCCCGACTCCTCCACCGCAGCCGGTCCGCAACCGACCGAGCTCGCGCGACGACGACAGCTCGGCCGATGCTCGGACGCCGAAAATCGACCTCGAGGGCTCTGGATCGATCATCGGCCCACCCGATGCGGTCGATCCGGACACCGGGAGTCGCACGCCTCCGATCGAGCGCCGCTAGCGTAAGATGGCCGCGCCTTGTTGGTAGTCGCGTTCGTCAACGTGCTGTTCGGGATCGGGTTTGCGTTCACCGCGCGCGATCGGATCAAGGCCGATGGCCCGTTCGCGACGCCGGCCTTTCCGCTCGTCGCGCTGCATGCAGCCGCGATCGTCGCGCCGATCGCGCTGTACTTCTATGCGGTCCACCCCGCGTGGGCCTGGATGTACTGGTTCGATCCGAAGAAGCTCGCCGGCGTCGCAGTCCTGCCGCTGATGGTCGGCCACGCCGGGCTCGTGATCGGCGCTTGGTACGTCTCTGGCCTGCTGATTCGCAAGGGCCTGAACGGCGCGCTCGGCTATGCGGCCGGCGCGATCGCGCTCGCGTTGATCGTACTGATCGTCGGTGGGGTGAATCGGCTGGGCACCGCGGCCGACTATTTTGGCTACTCGTCGCACCAGGGCGCGTCGCTGTTCGACGTCCAGCTCGGCTGGGCCTACGTCGTCTCGTTGCTCGCCTTATTCGGCTCGGCCATTTATGTGGCGATCGAGCTGGGCCGCGATGGCCGACGCGTCCGCGCGAGGTGATATATGATGCAGCCGATGCGCCGCTCGGTGCTCGTCGTCGTGTTCTCCGCGTGGTGCCTCGCCGCGTGCGGGCCGATCGCGTACGTCAGCGAAGTGACGCGCCATGCGTCGCGCGCCGTCGACGAAGCGCGCGCGGCTCACGCCGACACGCTCAGCCCGTACTACTGGACCCGTGCGGTGAACTTTCTGCACATGGCGCGCGAGGTCGCCGGGCATGCCGATTTCCAAGGCGCGAACCGGTTTGGCCGGCTCGCGTCGGAGTCGGCCGAGAAGGCGACCGCCGAGGCCGAAGAGTTCGCGAAGGATCCGACCAAGCGGCCGTATCTCGACGATCTCGGCGCGACCAAGGACGCGGCCAAGCCGGTCGCGCCCGCGAAGGACAGCCATTGAAGGCGCTGCTCGCGCTCGGCGTCGCGGCGCTGGTCGCGGCGTGCGCAGGCGTCGAAGTCCGGCACCAGACCGCGGCGACCGATCAGGTCATCGCGAAGGCGCGCGATAACGGCGCGGTGCGCTGTGCGCCGGTCGATCTCGCGTTGGCCGAGTCGCGCAACGAGTTCGCGCAGCACGCGCTCGACGAAGGCAACTACTACGACGCGAAGCACGCCGCCGAGCTC